>CAYHCR010000120.1:0-8060 GCA_964354895.1 uncultured Myxococcales bacterium
CCGGAGCGGGCCCGGACCGTGGTCGCGCCGGGGCCGACGCCGGTGAGCGCCCCGTCGGCCGCGATCGTCGCGATCGTCTCGTCGTCGGAGCGCCACTGCACCGAGCCCGTCAGCTCGCTCTCCGAGCAGTCCTCGAAGCGCCCCAGCGCGCGGAGCGTCACGCTCGCGTCGACCTCCAGCGTGACCGCCGCGGGCGAGACCACGAGCGCGACGAGGCGGCGCACGCCCGTGAAGTCGCAGGTGCAGCTCTGCGTATCCCAGGCGCCCCGGTCGCACGCGCCGGTGCACGGATCGCAAGCGAGCTCACACGGCCGCGCCGGCGCACAACCCCCGCCGCCGCCGCCCGGCTCGCTGCCGCCCGGTCCCTCCCCGCCGCCGCCGCCGCCGCCGCTCGATGGCTCGGGCGTCGCGTCGCCGCCGCCGCAGGCGGTGACGGAGAGCAACAGGCACAGCAGGGCGAACGTGCAGGCGCGCATCCAAAGCCTCCGGAGCGCGGACTGTGCCACGGCCGGTGGCCCCGGCGCACGGGGCCTCGGGGTAGGCTCCGTCGCCATGAGCCGCACGTCGATCGTCCTCGCCGGAACTGCGGCGCTCGCGCTCCTCGCCTCCGCGCGCCCGGCCGCCGCGCAGGAGTGCCGCTCACCGGACGTCATCCTCACGCTCGACGCCTCCGGCTCGATGCGCGCCGCGGTCGGCGCGTCGAGCCGCTGGGCGATCGCGGTCGACGGCTTGACCGCGCTCACCCGCGCCAACGACGGGAGCGTGCGGTGGGGCCTCGTCGTCTATCCCTCGGACGCCATCTGCGGCCCCGGCGATCCCGTGGCGCCGCTGCCGTCGAGCGGCGAAGAGGTCAGCGCCCGGCTCGCGGCGGCGATCCCCGGCGGCGGGACCCCGACCGCCACCTCGGTCGACGCAGCGGCCGCGCTCTTCGCGGCGGTGCGCAGCGATCGGCCGCAATACCACGTGCTCGTCACCGACGGCGACGCCAACTGCAACGTCGCGCTCGACCCGGCCACCTGCACGTGTACCTGCACGCCCGGCCCGACGTGCGACTGCGCCATGCGGGTGAACTGTCTCGACGACGTCGCGACCGAGGCCGCCGTCGCCGCGCTCGCCGCGCAAGGGGTGCCGACGTTCGTCATCGGCTTCTTCGGCGATCCCAGCGTGGAGGTGCTCAACCGCCTCGCGACGGCGGGCGGGACCGCGACGGACGGCGAGGAGAAATTCATCCGCGTCCGCGGGCCCGAGGAGTTCGTCTCGGCGCTCGGCGCGCTCGAGGGGCTCGTCGGCGTGCAGAAGCGCGCCTGCAGCACGCCCTGCGGCGCCGGCATCGAGCGCTGCACCGAGGAGCGCGGCTGGATCGGGTGCGACGCGACGCTGCCGGGCGCGGCGCGCGGCTGCGCCGTCGCCGGCGAGTCCATCGGCTTCCAGCGCTGCGAGGCGGACGGCTGGGGACCGTGCGTCGGGGAGGAGGCGGCGGCCGAGGAGGGTTGCGGCTGCGGCGCGGGCCGGGGCGGGCCGATGCGCGCGCTCCCCTGGCTCTTCGCGCTCGTCGGGCTGGCCGCGCGTCGCCGTCGTTGACGGCCGGCGCGGCACGGGGAAGAACCGCGCCGATGCCCTTCGACCCCGCCGAACTGTCGTCGCTGCTCAACGAGGAGCAGCTCGCGGCCGTGCTCCACGACGCGGGCCCGCTGCTGCTGCTCGCCGGCGCCGGCTCGGGCAAGACGCGCGTCATCACCTACCGGATCGCCCACGCGATCGTCGCGCGCGGGCTCGAGCCGTGGCGCGTGCTGGCCGTCACTTTCACGAACAAGGCCGCCGGCGAGATGCGCGATCGGCTCCACACCCTCATCGGTCCGCGCGCGGCGGAGGCGTGGGTACTGACGTTCCACGCGACGGGCGCGCGGCTGCTGCGCCGCGACGGGGCGCTGATCGGGCTCAACCCGCGCTTCGTCGTCTACGACGACGGCGACCAGATGTCGGAGATGAAGCGGCTGATCAAGGCGAGCGGGTCGGAGGCGGCGCGGCTCGAACCGCGGGCGGTGCTCTCGCGGATCGACGACGCGAAGAACCACGGCCTCGCGCCGCACGAGGTGAAGCAGGGCGATCGCGATCCGCTCTCCCGCCACTTCCCGGAGCTCTACCACCGCTACCAGGCGTCGCTCGCACGGGCGAACGCGGTCGACTTCGGGGATCTGCTGGTCCGCTCGCTCGAGCTGCTGCGGGCGGCGCCGGAGCTGGCGGCGCGGTACCGGGATCGCTTCCGGCTCGTGCTCGTCGACGAATTCCAGGACACCAACGACGTGCAGTTCCGCCTGCTGCGAGAGCTCGCGGGCGACGGGCAGGGGCTGTGTGTCGTCGGCGACGACGATCAGGCGATCTACCGGTGGCGCGGCGCGGACGTGCGTCACCTGCTCGGTTTCCAGCAGACCTTCCCCGAGACCACGATCGTCAAGCTCGAGCGGAACTACCGATCGACGCAGACCGTGCTCGACGCGGCGCACGCCGTGATCTCGCGCAATTCCCGCCGCATGGAGAAGCGGATGTGGACCGACGCGGCCGGTGGCCCGCCGCTGCGGCTCCTGGTCGCGCACGACGAGCGGGACGAGGCCGATCGCGTCGCGGCGGGCGCCTCGCGGGCGATCGCCGCCGGCACCTCGCCGGCCGAGATCGCCGTCTTCTACCGGACCAACGCGCAGAGCCGGGTGCTGGAAGAGGCGTTCCGCAAGGCGCGCCTCCCGTACACGATCGTGCGCGGCCGCTCGTTCTACGACCGCGCCGAGGTGAAGGATCTCTCGAGCTACCTGCGGCTCGCGGTGAACCCGCGCAGCGACGCGGACGCGCGGCGCGTGATCAACGTGCCGACGCGCGGGCTCGGCGACACCTCGGTCGAGCGGATCGAGGCGTTCGCGGTCGCGCAAGGGACGACGCTGCTGGAGGCCTGCGCGGCGGCGGCCCGGGCGCCCGGCCTCTCGGCGCGCGCGATCAAGTCGGCGCAGCTCTTCGCGCGGATCATCGGCGAGCTCGCGGAGCGGGCGCTCACCGACGCCGCCGGCGAGGTCGCGCGCTTCGCGCTGCATCGGTCAGGCCTGCAGGACGGCTTCACCGCGACGGGCACCGAGGAGGCGCTCGAGCGCCTCGAGAACGTGCAGGAGCTCGTCGGCGCCGCAGAGCTGTTCGACGGCGAGTGGGAGCCGGAGATCGATCCGGCGCGCCCCGATCTCGAGCCACCGCTGCCGCTCGCCGCCTTCCTCGAGCGGATCGCGCTGCTCGGCGACGCCGACGGAAAGGTCGAGGGGCCGCGGGTCTCGCTGATGACGCTCCACGCGGCGAAGGGCCTGGAATTCCGCGAGGTCTTCGTGACGGGGCTCGAGGAGGGCGTCTTCCCGCACTCGCGCTCGCTCGGGCCCGACGGCGGGCCGGAGGCGATCGCGGAGGAGCGGCGGCTCTGTTACGTCGCGCTCACCCGCGCCAAGCAGCAGCTCACGCTCAGCCTCGCGCAGTCCCGATCTCTGTACGGCGACCTGCGGTTCAACCCGCCGTCGCGGTTCCTCGGCGAGATCCCGCGCGAGCTCTTCGAGGGCGTCGGCCTCGCGCCCGCGGCCCGGGTGTCGAAGCTCGCACCGGTCGGCGAACACGTCGTCTACGACGAGGACGCGCCGTCGTCGGGCTTCGAGGACGGGCCCGCGCTCGACGAGGCCGATGGCTTCGACGATGGCCCGGTGATCGATCGCTCACCGGACGTCCGCGCGCAGGCGCCGCTGCGACGGCCCGCGGCGACGCTCGGACGCGGCGCTGCGGGGCTCCGGGTGGGCGCGCGCGTACGTCACGAGCGCTTCGGCGTCGGCGTGATCATCGACGCGGACGGCGACAAGCTCTCCGTGAAGTTCTCGACCGGCGGCCTGCGACGCATCGTCGCGCGCTTCGTCGAGCCCGCCTGACGTCGCGCGCCGCGGCGACCGCCTACTTGAACTTGATCCGCGTGCGCTGCGCGCGCTTCTTGTGCTCGACCTGCACGCCGCGCTCGTAGACCGCCGCGTAGTACGGGAGCTTGGTCCCGCCGAGCTGGCCCCCGGGGACCTTCTTGAACTTCGCGAGCGCAGAGGTGCCCACGGCCTTGATCGCGTCGGGCGTCAGGAAGACGTCGTACGGGCCCGCGAGATCCTCGCCGAGCTTGGCGGCGAAGTTCACCTCGACGCCGTAGACGTCCTCGTCACCGAGCTTGAGCACGTGGCCCCAGCCGATGCCGCAGCCAAGATAGATGTGATCGCTGTCCGGCGCGGTCTCGTTGTATCGGAAGATCGCCTGCTGCATCTCGACGCACGCCTTGAGCGCCTCCTTCGGATGCCGGAAGAGGACCATGTGTGAGTCGGCGATCTTCTTGAGGAGGAAGCCCGCGTTCCGCTGGATCACCGGCAGACAGATCTTGTCCATCTGGTGGATGAGCACGAGGAACGGGATGATCCCGCTGCGCGCGGCGCGGCGGCTGAAGCCCGCCATGTCGGTGAAGACGATGCACCACTCTTCGCCGAACAGGCGGTTGATCCGGGCGTCCACCTCTTCGGCGTCGGCGCCCGGCCGCAGCCGCTCTTCGATGAGCTCCGCCAGGGTCTGGATCGAGCGCGACATGGATGCTCCTCCTTTGAGGCCGGGCGGAGTATTTCCCAGCATTCCGAGGGCGTCCACTTCGCGGCCCGCGGGGGGCGCGGCGGCTTGCACCGCGCGGCCGCCTCCGCTACTGCCTCGCCATGAACGACGACGACGACGATCTCCCGGGCGACCCCGACTCCTCGCACGGCTTCTCGTCCACCGCCCGGAGCCTCGGGCCGCCGCCCACGCCCAAGGTGCCCCGCGGCCTGCCCGTCACGGACGAGCTGCTGCGCGCGCTCCCGAAGACGGATCTGCACTGCCACCTCGACGGCTCGTTGCGCCTCACGACCATCCTCGAGCTCGCGGAGAAGCAGGGGATCAAGCTGATCGCTGACGCGCCCGACCGGCTCGCCAAGGCGATCCACATGGGCGAGATCTGCGCTTCGCTCGAGGACTACCTCGTCGCGTTCGACGTCACGCTCTCCGTGATGCAGACGACGGAGGGTCTCACGCGCGCCGCCTACGAGCTCGCGCTCGACGCGCACGCGGAGGGCGTCCGGTACCTCGAGGTCCGCTTCGCGCCGAACCTGCACTGCCAGCAGGGCCTCAAGATGACCACCGTTCTGGAGGCGGTGCTCGACGGCCTGCGCGCGGCCAAGCGTGAGGTCGGGATCAAGAGCGGCGTGATCATCTGCGGCATCCGCCACATCAACCCGCAGACCTCGCTGCGCCTCGCCGAGCTGGCGGTCGTCTACAAGAACCAGGGCGTGAAGGGCTTCGATCTCGCAGGCGCCGAGTACAATTTCCCTGCGAAGGAGCACCGGGCGGCCTTCCAGCTCGTGCTCAAGAACAACGTCAATTGCACCTGCCACGCGGGCGAGGCCTATGGGCCGGAGTCGATCTCGCAGGCGCTGCACTACTGCGGCGTCCACCGGATCGGCCATGGTGTGCGGCTGCGCGAGGACGGCGATCTGCTCAATTACGTGGCCGATCACCGCATCCCGATCGAGAGCTGCCCGAGCTCGAACCTGCAGACCGGCGCGGTGCCCTCGCTCGACGCGCACCCGATCAAGTTCTACCTGGACTACGGCCTGCGGGTGTCGGTCAACACGGACAACCGGCTCATCACCGACACGACCGTCAGCAAGGAGCTGATGCTCGTGCACGAGCAGTGCGGGCTGACGCTCGATGACATCGTCGCGTGCGTGATCGCCGGCTGGAAGAGCGCCTTCCTGCCGTACCGGGAGAAGCAGGACATGCTCAAGCTCGTGAACCGCGAGATCGAGCAGGTGCTGTCCCGCTTCGCCCCGACCGGCGGCGTGAACGGGTGAGGCCCTCCGTGCCCGCCCGATCTCCCCCGCGGCTGTCCGGGATCGGCGCGATCGTGGGGCTCGCGGCCGCCTCGGGCTGCGCGGGCTCGTACACGCTGCTGCAGCCTGCGCAGACGCTCGCGCCCGGTGAGCTCCAGGTCGTCGCCGGCGCCACCATCCCGCTGGCGGGCGCGGCGGCCCGGGAAGCGCTGCAGGCTGGCGGCGCCGCGGTCGACGGGCTCGCGGCGGCCGCGAACGACGAGGAGCCGGCGACCGACGAGCTGGCGCGCGAGTCGTTCGAGGCGGCGCTCGCGGCGGCCCTCTTTCAGCCCGCGGTGCAGCCGGAGCTGATGCTGCGCGTCGGGCTCGTCGAGCACGTCGACGCGGGCCTGCGCTGGGGCGGCCCCCTGCTCAAGCTCGACGGCAAGTGGCAGTTCCACGACGACGCGATCTTCGACCTCGCGCTCGACGGAAGTTATGCGTACCACCTCTCGCCGGCCCCGAGCTTCCTGGGCTTCGTGCCGGAGGTGCTCGAGTACGTGAAGCTCGGCGACTACTCGCAGCACGACTTCGAGCTGGCGCTGATCGGCTCGCTCGGCATGGGCGAGGTCGGCGCGATCTACGGCGGCCTGCGTGGCTACGTCTCCCCGGTCTCGATCGACGAGGATCTCGGGACGGTCGAGGCGCTCGTCGACGCGCCGCAGACCACGCTCTCCGACGTGATCCTCGGGGTCGGTGGCACGATCGGCGTCAAGGTCGGTTGGCGCTACGCCTACCTGCTGCTCGAGGCGAACGTGCTCTACCTGCACTTCCAGCCGACGATCCTCGGCGAGGTGCGGGATCTGTCGGGCCCGGTGCTCGCGCCGGCGATCGCGCTCGCCATCGAGCCGTGATCGTTCGCCCGAACGAACGGGCGCCCTTCGCGGCAGCGGCCTCGCTCGTGCCAGCATGCAGCTCGATGCGTCGATCCTTCCTGCCGGCACTGCTGCTCCTCGCCGCCTGCGGCGAGCCGACCGAGGCGCGCGCCCCCGCGCCGGGCTCCCGCGCGTTCGTGCCGGTCCGCGTGCTCGGCCCCGCGCTCGCGCCGCCGACGCCCGGTGAGGCGCGGCCCCGCCTGCTGGCGCCTCGCCTCGCGCCGCCGCTGGTGCTCGCCGGCCAGCAGCTCGACACCTTCGACCAGAGCCGCGTCGTCGTCGATCTGCTGTGGGTCGTCGACAACTCGGGCTCGATGGCCGACGAGCGGGCGCGCCTCGGCGACGCGTTCGACGCCTTCCTCGCGATCGTGCTCGACGCCGGCGCGGACTACCGCATCGGCGTGACGACGACCGAGGTGAACGGAGACGACGACGACGGCCGCCTCGTCGGGCCGCCGATCGATCGCGCGACGGCCGATCCGGCCGGCGCGTTCCGCCGCCAGCTCGAGCTGCCGGAGACGATCGTGCGGCGGGAGCAGGGCCTCGAGGCGACGCGGCTCGCGCTCGACCCCGCGCGGAACCCCGGCTTCACGCGCGAGGGCGCCTCGCTCGCGGTGATCGTGCTCTCCGACGAGGACGACGATTCGTTCGGCGAGCCGGCCCACTTCGCGCGGCTGATCGACGGCGTGAAGGGGCCCGGCTGGGAGGCGCGCACGAGCCTCTCCGCGATCGCAGGGCCGCTGCCGAGCGGCTGCCGGCGCCCGGGCGACGAGCGGGTCTTCCGCGGCGGCGCGGACGCGGCGGTGCGCTACGCGGCGGTCGTGGCCGCGACGGGCGGTGAGCTCGGCTCGATCTGCGCCGACGACTTCTCTCCCTCGCTGCGGCGCGTCGCGCTCGCGCTCGACACGCTCCGGCGGCGCTTCCCGCTCTCCCTCGAGCCGATCCCCGGCCGCATCGAGGTCCGCGTGCGGGAGACGGAAGGCGCAGCGCTGCGGGTGGTGCCGGCCGCGGACTGGCGCTGGGACGAGGCGCCCAACGAGCTCGTCTTCGAGGGCGCGTGGCTGCCGCCGCCCGGCGCCCACCTCGAGATCGAGTACGCGCTCGCCGGGACGGCGCCGTGACGCGCGCGCGGATCCCATCGACCGGCACACCTGCACGGCTCCTGCGCGCCTCGCTCGCCCTCTCGTTGCTGCTCGCCGCCGCCTGCGGACGCACGCCGGTCGAGGCCGCCTGCCCCGACGGCACC
>CAYHCR010000121.1:0-8054 GCA_964354895.1 uncultured Myxococcales bacterium
ACCTCGCGAACGGGGCGGGCGGCCAGGGCGGCACCTCGCTGGGCACGGCCGGCCAGCAGGGCACCTCGGCGACGAACAACTGAGGCGGCCGGCCCGACGGACGCAATGCTTCACGCCCCGGGGAGCCCACGCTCCCCGGGGTTTTCTCTTCCCCCTCGAGGCCCGCGTGCGTCGGTCGAACCTCCTCCTGCTCGCCCTCGCGACGAGCTGCGCGCGCGAGCTCGAGCTCGCTGCCGCGCCCTCATCGGTCGCGGAAGCCCCGATCTTTCTGGGCACCCTCTCCGGCCACTACGCGCTCTCCGTGGCCTCCGACGACGGCGAGGGCGTCGGCTACGAGCTGCCGATCCCGGGCGTCGAGTCGATCATCGATCTGCGTCCGCCGGATCCCTCGACGCCCGCGCCCGTCATCGGCTTCGGCGAGGCGACCGGCCGCGACGGGATCTTCTTCGGCACGTTTGATGGCACCGCGATCGACGCGACCTCCGGCGGCGGCAGCTTCCGGATCGAGCGCGGCGTGGGCGGCGGGCTGCTGGCCTTCGACGGCGCGCTGCGCGTCTGTCCCTCGAGCGAGCCGCTGCAGCTCCGGGCCCGCCGCATCTGCGGGTTCGATCCCTCGATCACCGGGATCTACGAGGGCGTCGAGACGGACTGCGACGGCCGCGACGCGCACCTCGTCCGCATCGCGCTCGCCGTCCACGAGGAGGGGCTGCTCGGCATGTTCTGGCCGGACACGCACCGCCTCTTCTTCAGCGGCGACTTCAACCCGCTCGCGCCCGAAGGCATCGGCGGCACGATCGACGTCGCCGCCGTCGCGGCGGGGCAGGCCGACGGCGAGCACTTCGTGCCCGCGCCCTTCACGCTCCACGAGGCGGACGGCGCGCTGACCTTCTCCGTCGAGACCCAGACCCTCGACCTTGTCACGGGCGCCGCGACCTGCGCCGCGCGGGTTCGGGCGACGCGGCCGAGCGGCGGCGAACCCTCGATGTGCCAGCCCAGGGAGGTCGTCGGCCGGTCGCTCGGCCTTGGCTTCGGGGAGAGCGTGGAGCCAGGCGTCGGTCGCGTCCTGTGGGTCTCGCTCTACGAAGAGGACAGCGGGACCGTGCTCACGCTGGAGCAGGCCTCGTGCGTCGAGCTCGAACTGCGCGCGCCCGGCGGCGGCGCCCTCGAGCGACTCTTCGACGCGTCGCTCTTCCCCGCGGAGGTCTCCGCAGGCTTCGTGGTCCCGCCGCTCGCGCCCGGCGAGCAGAGCGAGCTGGAGGTCGTCGCCGTCTGGGGCTGCGACGCGCGCAGGCGCCCGATCCGGCCCGCCTGCCTCGCGATCGACGCGCAGAGCTTTACGCAGCTCTGACGGTCAGCGCTGCGGGTGATCGATCACGAGGCGCTGGTTCGGCGGCAATGGCCCCGGCACCGTGGTCACGAGGCCGTCCGGCCACGTAACGACGAGCTCGTCGATGCTCGCCGCCGCGCCGAGGCCGACGTGCAGATCGTCGGCGACCGCCGAGAAATTCGACGAGCCGAGCAGCCGCCATCGGTGCCAGCTGCGCGCACCCGCGCGCACCTCGACGTGCGCGCCGACGGCCCAGGTGTTCGGCGCCGCGCCGCGCAGCTGCACCTTGAGCCAGGCGCCGGGCGTCTGTGTGACATTCCTGTACACGCCGTGCGCCGCGTTCGGCTGCTCGCGCCGCCACGCGTGAAAGACGAGCACGTCGAGCGCGCCGTCCCCGTCCAGATCGGCCACCGCCGCGCCGCGCCCCGGCCGCCGGTCGGCGATCTCCGCCTCGCGCGCGACGTCCTCGAACTGCGCGCCGCCCGTGTTGCGAAAGAGCGCGTCCGGCTGGAAGAGCCCCTCGGGGAAGCCGCCGTTCGCGCCGATCTTGCCGCTCGTCACGAAGAGATCGAGCGCGCCGTCCGCGTCGAAGTCCCCCGGCTCGAGCGCCCAGTTCACCTTCATGAAGCTCTGCGGGTTCGCCGGCCGCGTGCCCGTCCAGTCCTCGACGTAGGTCGCCAGCTGCCGCTCGAGCTCGTACTCCGACGCCGGGTCGAACCAGCGCATGACCCCGGGCGTCTGCTGCGGATCGAGGTACCAGGCGTCGTCGACGCCGCGCAGCTCCGCCTCCTCCTGAAACCGGCCGCCGCCGATCGCGTGAAAGAAGGGGTTCACGAAGAAGTTCGAGAAGAGGATCTCCGGCCAGCCGTCGCCGTCGAAGTCCGCGCCCGTCGCGCCCATGCCGTAGACGCGCGCCTGCGCGCGAGAGAAGGCCATCGTGTCCTCGAAGCGGCCCTGCGCCTCGTCCCAGGTGAAGAGCCCGCTCGGCACGTGGTGCATGCCGAAGTCGTTGGCGATCGCGAGGTCGAGGTCGCCGTCGCGATCGGCGTCGACCGGGCCGAGGCCGAGCGTGATCCCGGCCGGCAGCCCGAGCGCGAAGGCGTCCTCGGTGAAGCCACAGGCGCCGTCGTTGAGGAACACCCGCGGCGGGACCGGGACGAGGGCCACGGACTCCCAGTCCCGATAGAGCGACTGCAGCAGGTCGAGATCCCCGTCGTGATCGAGGTCGAGGAAGACGCTCGCCGAGCCGAGCCGGTCGCCGACGAGCAGGCCCGCCTCCTGCGTGATGTCGGCAAAGCTTCCTGGCCCGTCGTTGCGCAGCAGCCGGCTCTCGCCCCAGCGCGACAGGAAGAGCTCGAGATCGCCGTCCCCGTCGCAGTCGCCGAGCGCGACGGCGACGACGTGATCGTGGCCCGAGAGGCCGAGCGCCTGCGTCGCTTCCCGCAGCAGGAAGCCCCCGTCGTTGCGGTAGGCGGTGCTCAAGCCGGCGTCGGAGGTCAGGAAGACGTCGAGATCGCCGTCGGCGTCGGCGTCGAAGACCGCGAAGCCGCCGCCGGTGCCGAGCGTGCGCGGGTAGGCGGTGCCGGCGTCGAAGGCGAAGGCGGCCTGCGCGCCTCGATCCGTGAAGCGGATCGGCACGGGCGGGGGCGGCAGCGGCGGCGGCGGCGGCTCCCACGCGCCCTCACCGACCGGCAGCCGAGCCGGACGGATCGTCGGCTCGCGCGGCGCGGTGACGACGGGCGCCGAGGGCTCGCGCGGCGCCTCGATCGGTCCAGGCCGCCGCACCGACGGCGCGTCGGGCCTCGCGGGCTGCGGCGGAGGCGCGCCCTGCGGCGGCGCGAGCACCGGCGGCCGCTGGGCGACGCCAGAAGAGGGTGGAGCTTCGCCCGGCGCACCACCACAGGCGGTCGCGAGCAGCAGCAGCAGGCTCGGGCGGGGTCGTCCCCGTCGTACGGGCATCGCTCCGAAGCGTAGCCCGGAGCGGGCCCGGGCCCAACGGGCGGCGGCCTTCACTTCTTGTACGTGCGTCCGTTCACTTTGCGTATGGGTCAACGAGGCGCTCGCGAGCGTTGACGGGGCGCCGCGGACCGGGCAGAAACCTGTGGATTTCTGCATCGCCGGGCCGTCCGACCACCCCCTGGTCGAGCACGCCGGCGCGAGGCCCCATGGCCAACGACAAGACGCCTCCGACGCCGACGCCGAGCCAGTCGATCCTGCCCATCTCGATCGAGACCGAGATGCGCAAGAGCTACCTCGAGTACTCGATGTCCGTGATCGTCGGCCGCGCGCTGCCCGACGTCCGCGACGGCCTCAAACCCGTCCATCGCCGCATCCTCTACGCGATGTTCGACGAGGGGCTCCTCCACAACCGCAAGCACAGCAAGTGCGCGGGCGTCGTCGGCGAGGTGCTCAAGAAGTACCACCCGCACGGCGACTCGTCGGTCTACGACGCGCTGGTCCGGCTGGCGCAGCCGTGGAACATGCGCCACCCGCTCATCGACGGGCAGGGGAACTTCGGCTCGATGGACGGAGATCCGGCGGCCGCCTATCGGTACACCGAGGCGCGGCTCTCGGCGCTCGCGGAGGGCATGCTCTCCGACATCGACAAGGAGACCGTCGAGTTCGGGCCGAACTACGACGACTCGACGAAGGAGCCGCTCGTCCTCCCGACGCGCTTCCCGAACCTGCTGGTGAACGGCTCGGAGGGCATCGCGGTCGGCATGGCGACCAAGATCCCGCCGCACAACCTGGGCGAGATCCTCGACGCCTGCCTGCACCTGATCGACAACCCGCGCAGCAGCTCGCAGGACCTCATGCAGTTCGTGCCGGGGCCGGACTTCCCGACCGGCGGCCTGATCTGCGGCCGCAACGGCATCCTCGAGGCCTACCTCTCGGGCCGCGGCTCGATCACGATCCGCGCGAAGTACTCGATCGAGCGCGACGACAAGCGCGACCGCGAGGCGATCATCGTCTCCGAGCTGCCCTACCAGGTGAACAAGGCAAAGCTGATCGAGCGCATCGCGGACCTGGTGAAGGACAAGGAGATCGAGGGGATCTCCGACGTGCGCGACGAGTCCGATCGCGAAGAGGCGGTGCGCGTCGTCATCGAGATCAAGCGCGACGCGATGGCGCAGGTCGTCATCAACAACCTCTTCCAGCGCACCTCGCTGGAGACGACGTTCGGCATCATCCTGCTCGCCATCGACGGCGGCGTGCCGAAGACCCTCGGCCTCAAGGAGCTGCTCGAGCGCTTCGTCTCGCACCGGCGCGAGGTCGTCACGCGACGCACGCGCTACGAGCTCAGGAAGGCAGAGGAGCGCCAGCACCTCGTGGAAGGTCTGCTGGTCTCGCAGGACCTCATCGATCTGGTCGTCGCGCTCATCCGCAAGTCGGACGATCCGGCCGAGGCGGCGTGGGGCCTGCAGCACATCCTCTCCGCAGAGCTGTATGACCGGGAGAACTTCCGCAGCCTGCCGCGCCTCGATCCGGCCGTGGCGGCCGCGGGCCTCCAGCGCGTGGTCGAGCGCGTGCAGCGCGACGAGCCCTCCTACGCGGGCCTCTCCCGCGAGTACCTCGGGGGCGGCTTCTCCGAGGAACAGAGCAAGGCGATCCTCGAGATGCGCCTCTCGAAGCTCACGAACCTCGAGCGCGACGAGCTCGCGACGGAGCTCGTGGCGCTCGTGCGCGCGATCACCTGGTACCGCGAGATCCTCGGCAAGGAGCGCGTGCTCCTCGACGTGATCAAGGGCGAGCTCGCGGAGGTGAAGAAGCAGTTCGCCGACAAGCGCCGCACGGAGATCCAGGGCGACGCCGCCGAGATCACGCGCGAGGACCTGATCACCGAAGAGGACATGGTCGTCACGCTGAGCCACGCCGGCTACGTGAAGCGCAACCCGGTCTCGCTCTACCGCGCGCAGAACCGCGGCGGCCGCGGCAAGACCTCCGCGCAGGCCAAGGAAGAGGACTTCCTCGAGAGCCTCTTCGTCGCCAGCACGCACAGCTACGTCCTCGTCTTCACGACCCGCGGCAAGCTCTACTGGCTCAAGGTCCACGAGATCCCGCTCGGCTCGCGGCAGGCGCGCGGCCGCCCCATCGTGAACCTGATCCAGTTCCAGGAGGGCGAGAAGCTCGCCGCAGTGCTTGCCGTCCGCGAGTTCGTCGAGAACCGCTTCGCGGTGATGGTGACCAAGAAGGGCATCATCAAGAAGACGGACCTGATGGCGTTCTCGAACGTCCGCAACGCGGGGATCATCGCGCTCGGCATCGAGGAGGGCGACGAGCTCGTCGCGGTGCGCCTCACGGACGGGACCGCAGACCTGCTCCTCTCGACCGCCGAGGGCATGGCGATCCGCTTCAACGAGGAGGACGTGCGCGGCATGGGGCGCGCGGCCTTCGGCGTGAAGGGCATCACGCTCGAGCCGGGCGACGAGGTCGTCGGCGCAGACGTGGTCGAGAAGGGCGCCGCGATCCTGACCGTGACCGAGAACGGCTACGGCAAGCGCACCGAGGAGAGCGAGTACCGGACGCAGTCGCGCGGCGGCAAGGGCCTCATCACGATGAAGTCGTCGGAGCGCAACGGGCGCGTCGTCGGCGTCACGCAGGTCCACGACGACGACGAGGTCATGATCATCACGAACGCGGGCATCCTCATCCGCATCCCCGTGACGCAGATCTCGCTGATCGGCCGCAACACGCAGGGCGTCCGGCTCATCACGCTCGACTCCAAGGAGGAGAAGGTCGCCGGCGTCGCGCGGCTCGCGGACGCGGGCAAGGAGGTCGCGGCGCTCGAGGGCGAAGGCGTGGCGCCGGGCGAGGCCGAGCCCGAGGCCGTCGAGCCGCCGCCCGATGGGGAGGAGCCGCCGCCCGACGACGAGGCCAAGGCGTGATCGGGCGTCGCCTCGTGAGCGCGGCCTCGCCGTTCCAGGCGATGAGGCGCACGTCCGTGGCGATGAGGCGCACGGTGCTGGCGATGTCGCTCACGGTCCTGGCGACGTGGCTCACGGGCTGCGACGACGCCGCCGAGCTGCGCCTCGAGCGCGCGCGGGATCTGGCGTTCGAGGGGCGGCACGAACCGGCGGCGGAGGAGTACCGGCTGCTGCTGTCGGAGCTCGGCGATCGGCGCGACGCGAAGTCGACGCGGCTGCGGGCGCAGGCGCTGCTGGCGCTCGCGGATCTGGCGTGGCTGCGCCTCGCGGATCCGCCGGGCGCCGCGGCGCTCTACCGCAAGGTGATCCTCGAGGCGCCGGCGTCGGAGGAGAGCTGGATCGCGCGCGAGCGGCTCGGCGACGTCGCCGAGCTGAAGCTGCGGGATCTGCACGAGGCGATCGCGCAGTGGCAGGCGCTCGCGGGCTCGGGCCGGCCCGGCGCGGACGCCTTCGCCTACAAGGTCGCGCGCGGCTACTTCGAGCTGCATGACTTCGCGCAGTGCCGCAAGGAGTGCGAGGCGCTCGCGCAGAACTTTCCGAGCGGCCCGTGGGTCGACGACGCGATCTTCCTCGCCGCGACCGCGAGTCAGTTCGAGGGCCAGCACGAGGCTGCGATCGCGGGCTTCGAGCGCGCGATCCGCAACGCGCAGGAGCCGGCGATGGCGGCGCGCGCGCGCTTCCAGATCGGCCAGTCGCTCTCGACGCTGGGGCGGCTGCAGGAGTCGCTCGACATGCTGCTCGCGGCGCTCGCGGACCACCCGGACCCGCAGCGCGTGCAGCCGGAGATCCAGCGCTTGCGCCGGCTGCTGACGGAGAGCGAGACGCCGAAGGTCGGCGACCGGCTCGCCGCGTTCGGCCAGCCGATCGGGCCGGGCGGCGCGCTCGTGGTGCCCGTCGCGCGCAGGAAGCCGGAGCCCGCGACGGGCGCCGGTGGAGCTGGGGCGCCCGAGCCTCCGCCCGCGCCCACAGCCCCGGCGCCGGCCGCCCCGGAGTCCGCGGCGCCCTGACGCGCGTCGCTGTTTTTTCAGGCGCCGATCCAGCAGGATCCGCCGCGATCGACCCGAGGCCTCCGATGACCCGCTCCCGCTCCACCTTCGTCGCGTTCGGCGCGACGCTCGCGCTCGCGCTGCCCGTCGCCCACGCCGCGCCGCCGCCGCGCCCGCCGCCGCCCGCCGGGAAGGGTCGACCCGCGCCCGACGACGACAAGGGCCCGCCCAGGAAGGGACCGCGCGCGCCCGGGAAGCCCGGCAAGCCCAACAAAGGCCCCGCGCTGCGCCCGTCGCCGCGCCCGCCACCGCCGGTCAGCGCGCCGGCCCGCTCCCCGCGCACGCCGGCCGGCCCTCGCGGCGGCGCAGGGCGTAGTCGACGGCGGTCTGGACGGCGCGTTCGTCGGTCGGCTTGGACAGGACGCCGATCGTTCCGGCGACGCCCTCGCGGACCATGCCCGGATTGGCGGTCATGAACAGGACGGTGACGCCCATTTCCTGTCCCAGCTCCCGGCCCAGGTCGATGCCGGTAGGGCCGTCGGACAGGTGCATGTCGACCAGTGCGAGATCGATATCATTCTCGGCCGCCACGATGCGTGCGGACTTCGCGTCCGCCGCGGTCGCGATGACCTCGTGGCCAAGGTCTTCCAGCACGAAGCGGAGTTCCATGGCGACGAGAGCCTCGTCTTCAATGATCAGGATACGCGCAGTCATGGCCTTGTATGTCACTTACCGGACTCACGGAACGCGGGTGCGTCCGTCCGGTTCATTTCCTTTTGAGTGCGGCGCGGCGCCGGGAAAGCGCCGTTGCGGGGA
>CAYHCR010000122.1:0-8038 GCA_964354895.1 uncultured Myxococcales bacterium
CGCACCCCGCTCACCCGCGCTGCTTCCGGCGGCGGCGCTACGGGCGTCGGCGCGCCCACCGCAGGCCGCACCCCGCTCGCCCGCGCTGCTTCCGGCGGCGGCGCCACGGGCTTTGGCGCGCCCACCGCAGGCTGCACCCCGCCCGGCTTGCCGGCTTCTGCGCCGCCGACCTTCCCGCGCTCGGCCTTCGGCGCGCCGGCGCCGCTGGACTTCGCCTCGGGCGCCGGGGCCCCGGGCCGGTGCGGCTGGCTGAGCTTGCCCTTCCACTCGGCCTTCCCGCTCCGGTCGAGCTCGAGCGGCCCCTCGTCCTTCGGGGGCGGCCGGACGGGCCCGGCGCTGGCCGGCCGAACCGCGGCGCCCGGCAGCGGCGTGTCATCCATCTCGAGCCCGCCGCTCAGATCGAAGCCGCCGGGCGCCGCGACCGGCAGCGCCTCTCCGACCATCACGTCCTCGTCGAACGACAAGCCCGCGTCGGGCGCCACGGGCTCGACCTGGCCCAGCCCGGGATCCGTCGGCTCGTCGTCATCCGGTCCCACGAACGCCTCAAACGCGGCGCGCAGCCGCTCCGTCCCCTCGACGTGGACGATCATGCCCGAAAGCGGCGGCGCGTCGTGGTCGACGATCCGCCCGCCGACCTCGAGCTCCGCGGCGCTCAGCGGGTGCACGATCACCACGAAGAGCGTCGTCCCGACCGGCTCCGGCGCCGGCGAGGGCACGACGATCGTGCCGTCTGCGAGCGCGAGGCGTCTGAGCGCGATGAGCTCCCGCTCTGACTCGGGCCGAAGGTAGTAGGTCGCGAGCCGCGAGGCCGGCGCCAGCCGCGTCGGCGACGAGAAGTCATCCGGCGGCTCGTCGTCGAGCTCGATCGGCGGCGGGACCACCGGCGCGCTGGGTGGCGGCGCCACGGCCGGCCGACTTGGCGCTCCCGCGACGGTCGGCACGCCGGCGGTGCCCTGCTTCATCGCCGTGACGAACGCGTCCCAGCGATCCTTGTCGCCGCGGGCGAGCGCGAAGAGCTGCAGCCCCACGCCGACCCCGAGCCGCGCCGCCTGGGCGTCTTCGGGGCGCACGTGTCGGACGACCGTCGCCATCACCTCGAGCGGCCCGTCCGGCAGCCGAAGCGTCAATTTCACGAGCTGGCGAACGGGCGGGAGCTCGTCGGTCCGGACGAAGAGTCCGTGCCGGGAGACGTCGACCGTCGTCGACCGACGCGGCCCTCTCCGATCGTGGAGATCGACGGGCACGGCGCACGGATGACGCTCGCTGCGGCGGCGCTCGATCCCCATTCTCCCCCGCGATTTGGACCCCGAACCGTAGCGATCGGGGCGCGGGGCGTAAAGCCCGTCAAAGGTGCTGCGGCGGCCCGCGCCGACGCATAGAGTCGCCGCCGGAGGAGCCGCCTGGACCGTCTGCTGTCACGCCGCGTCGTGCTCGTCACCGGAAAGGGCGGCGTCGGCCGAACGACCGTCACGGCGGCGCTCGCCAGCGTGGCGGCCCGTCGCGGGAAACGTGTGCTCGTCGCCGAGATCGCGGAGGAGGGCGACGACTACTCCGCCCTCGCCCGCCTCTTCGGCCGCGACCGGCTCCCCGACACGCCCGAGACCTTCGCCGACGGCATCCGCGGCGTGCGCCTGCTCTCCCGGCTCGGCCAGGAGGCGTTCCTCGGGACCGTGCTCGTGATCCCCGCGCTCGCCCGCGCCGCCCTCTCGAGCGACGCGCTCCGCCGGTTGCTCTCCGCGGCGCCGTCGTTCCGGGAGATGGGCGTCTTCTTCCACCTGCTGACCTTCCTGCGGGCGACGCGCGGCGACGGCAACCACGAGCACGAGCTGATCCTCGTCGACATGCCGGCGACCGGTCACACGCTCGCGCTGACGGGGCTGCCGGACGTGCTGCACAAGCTCGTCACCCGCGGCCCGATCCCCGAGGCGCTGCGGGAGGGGCAGGCCTGGCTCAACGATCCCCGCACCGGCGCGGCCCTGATCGTGACGCTGCCGGAGACGCTCCCGGTCTCCGAGTCGCTCGAGCTGCTGCAGGGCCTGCAGCGCTCGAAGCTCGCGTGCGGCGGCTTCGTCGTGAACCGGATGCCGCGCGAGGACTTCACGCCGGAGGAGCGCCTCGCGCTCGAGCCGCTGCTGCGCTCCCAGTCTCTCTTCGGTGAGGAGGGCTTCCATCGGCTCGAGGAGGCGCGGCGCTCGGTGCTCCGACTCCGTGAGACCGCAGGCACGCCGCTGTGGTTCCTGCCCGAGCAGCACGATCACGCGAGGCCGATCCACGCGCAGCTCGCCGACGTGCTCGACAAGGACCTCGGGAGAGAGCCGTGAGCACGCTGCTGCCGCTGCTCCAGCACAAGCGCGTGATCGTCTGCTGCGGGGCGGGCGGCGTCGGCAAGACGACCACCGCGGCGAGCCTCGCGATCGGCGCCGCGCGCCTCGGCCGGCGGGTGCTCGTGCTCACGATCGATCCCTCCCGCCGCCTCGCGGAGACGCTCGGCGTCTCGCCGCACCTGCGCGAGCCGATCGTGCTGCCGCCCGAGCGGCTGCTCGCCGCGGGGATCAAGCCGCCGGGCACGCTCGAGACGTGGATGCTCGATCCGAAGCTCGTGTCGGACGCGAGCGTGCGTCGGCTCGTGGGCGACACCGAAGCGGAGAAGGTGCTGGAGAACCGGATCTACCAGCACGCGACGACGATGGTGGCAGGGCTGCACGAGTACACGGCGATGGAGGCGCTGCATCGCTTTCTGGTCGAGGGGCGCTACGACCTCGTCGTGCTCGACACGCCGCCCTCCCGCAACGCGCTCGACTTTCTGGAGGCGCCCTCCCGCCTCGCGCGCTTCCTCGACGGCTCGATCTTCCGGCTCTTCCTCCCCAAGGAGGGCTCGTTCGTCGCGCGCGCCGCGAACAAGCTCGTCGAGCGCGTCCTGCGAGGCGCGTTCGGCGCGGACTTCGCGGGCGAGCTCACGTCGTTCTTCGCGGTGATGAACGGGATCTTCTCGGCCCTCAACCACGACCTGAGCGAGATGCGCCGCATGCTCGCGGGCCCCGAGGTCTCGTTCGTGCTCGTCACCTCGCCCGCGGCCGCCGCGCTCGTCGAGGCTCATTTCTTCCAGGACAAGATCGCCGAGCTCGGGCTGCCGTTCGCGGGCTTCGTGCTCAACCGCTCGCGCGCCGCCGAGGGCAAACGCATGCCGACGCCGGAGCTGCTGCCCGCGGACGCGTCGCCGGTCCTGCGCCGGGCGTTCGAGAAGCTCACCGCGATCGCGGAGCGGGAACGACTGCTGGCCGAGAAGGATCGCGGCCTGCTCGCCGATCTGAAGCTGCGCGCGGACGAGTCCGGCTTCGCGGTCGCCGTGCCGAACCTGCCGCAGGGCGCCGACGACATGTCGACGCTGCTCGCGGTCGGCAAGGCGCTCGCCGGGACCTGACCTCGACGCGCCCCCTTTCGCTCGGGGCCGGTTCGCGGTGTCCTCCGGGGCATGCGCGTGATCGTCCGACTCCTCCTGCTGTCCTCCCTCGTGATCGCCTGTGGCGAGACGCCGTCGGGCGGCGACGGTGGCGGCGGCCCCGGTGGCAGTGACAGCGGCGGAAGTTCCGCGGGCGGTGCGAGCGGCGGGGGCTCCGCCGGCGGCGGCGCGGGCGGCGCTGGCGGAAGTTCCGCTGGCGGCAGCGGCGGGAGCGGGGGGGCTTCCGCTGGCGGCGCTGGCGGCGTGCCCCTCGACGAGACGCTCGCGCTCTTCGCCCCGGACCACCTCGTCGAGGTCTCGATCGAGCTGCCCGAGGCCGAGTGGGACGCGCTGCGCGTCGAGTCGCGCTCGATCTTCGACGTCCTCACCGGCGACTGCATGGCCGCGCCTGCCTCGACCCCGTTCACGTGGCGCGAGGCCCGCGTGACGATCGACGGCGCCACGATCGAGCGGGCCGCCGTACGCAAGAAGGGCTTCCTCGGCTCGCTCGACGAGGCGAAGCCGTCGCTGCGGATCTCGCTGGATCGCGTCGTGCCGCAGACCGAGCTCTTCGGCGTCGAGGGCCTCACGCTCAACAACAACCGGCAGGATCCCGCGCTCGTGCGGCAGTGCCTCGCGTACGGGCTCTTCGCGCGCGCCGGGCAGCCCGCGCCGCGCTGCAACTTTGCGCATGTCACGGTCAACGGCCGCTCGCTCGGCGTCTACTCGAACGTCGAGGGCGCCTCGAAGCGGATGATCCGTCGCCACTTCGCCGACGACTCCGGCAGCCTCTACGAGGGCACGCTCAGCGACTTCCGGCCCGGCTGGATCGGCACGTTCGACGCGAAGACCAATGGCGGAGATCCGACCCGCGCCGATCTCGCCGCCGCGGCGGCCGCGCTGCAGGCGCCCGACGCCGAGTTCATCGCGCGCGCCGAGCGGCTCTTCGATCTGGACGCCTTCTATTCGCACTGGGCGCTGGAGGTGCTCACGACCGCGTGGGACGGCTACGCAGCGAACACGAACAATTTCTTCGTCTACGCCGACCCGGTGGACGGCCGCTTCCACTTCCTGCCGTGGGGCATCGACATGTCGTTCGTCGAGGGCAACCCGTTCGACCAGCAGGTCCCGACCTCGGTGGCCGCCGTCGGCTGGCTCGCGCACCGCCTCTACGCGCTCCCCGAGGGGCGCGCCCGCTACGCCGCGCGGCTGCAGGAGCTGCTCGACTCCGCGTGGGACGAGCCGGCGCTCGTCGCGGAGCTCGACCGCATGGAGGCGCTCGTCACGCCGCGCGTGCCAGTCGCGGCGCGCGCCGAGCTCGCCCGCGAGCTGCAGAGCGTCCGGCGGATCGTCCGGGAGCGGCGCGCACCGCTGGAGGCCGCGCTCGCCGCGGGCCTGCCGGACTGGCCGCTCCCGCCCCGGGATCCCATCTGCGTGGAGCGGCTCGGCAGCGTGCAGGGCACGTTCTCGACGACCTTCGGCACGCTGCAGGCGCCGGACCTCTTCGCCGCCGGCACCGGCACGATCGAGATCGAGCACCCGGCCTTCACCGGGGCCCTCTCGCCGGTCGGCGGCAACGCCGGCTGGGAGGTGGAGCCGCAGGACGGGCCGCGCTTCCTCGTGCAGCAGATCGCGCCTCTGCCGGACGGTCGGTACCTGGTCGTCGTGCTCTCGCTGCACCCCTGGCAGGTGGCGCCGGGCGCGACCGTGCCGCTCGACTGGGCGCCGTCGCTCGGCGCGGTCTACGCATACGACCCTGCGACGGACGCGGCGCAGACCGTCGGCCTGCTCGGCGGCGGCGAGGTCGTCTTCGACGCCGCCGGCACGACCGACGGGGACGCCGTGACGGGCCGCTACGCCGCGCCGCTGCTCGAATGGATCTTCTGACGCGGCCCGCCGGGGCCCTATCCTTCACGAACGCCTGAACACTCCAAAGGAAAGAGAAGGACCGTTGGCACCCGCCGGAACGGGTGCTAGAAGGCTCGGCCCTTCGACGGCCTCCGCCTCCGCGCGGGCGCCGGGAGTGTCCGCCACGTGAGCCTGCGCTGGTCCCGCGTCTGCATCGAGTCGGTGTCTCACGTGCTCCCCGACGAGCGCGTGACGACCGCCTCGCTCGAGGCGCGGCTCGATCCCGTCTACCGCCGCCTCGGCATCCCGCAGGGCCAGCTCGAGGCGCTCACCGGCATCCACGAGCGCCGCTTCTGGCCCCCCGCACCGCGGATGTCGGACCGGGCCGCCGAGGCCGGGCGTCGGGCCCTCGAGAGCGCGGGCCTCCCGGCCTCCGCGCTCGGCGCGCTCCTGTACGGCGGCGTCTGCAAGGACCAGCTCGAGCCGGCGACCGCCTGCGCCGCGGCCGAGGCGCTCGGCGTGCGCGGCCGGGTGATCGTCGCGGACGTCGGCAACGCCTGCCTCGGGACGATGAGCGCGATCGTGCAGGTCGCCAACCAGATCGAGCTCGGCCAGATCCGCGCGGGCCTCGTCGTCTCCGCCGAGAGCGCGCGGGAGATCGTCGACACGACGGTCGAACGTATGCTCCGCGAGCCGACGATGGAGACCTTCAAGTCGACGCTCGCCACGATCACCGGCGGCTCGGCGGCCTCGGCCGTGCTGCTCGTCGATCGGTCGATCTCGCGCGCGGGCCACTCGCTCGTCGGCGGCGCCTCGATCGCCGCGCCCGAGCACCACGCGCTCTGTCGCTGGGGCCCGCCTGCAGGGCTGCTCGGCGAGACGAACAACCGGATGGACACCGACGCGGCGCGCGTGCTGCAGCACGGCGTCCCGCTCGGCGCGCAGACGTGGGACCACTTCCTCACGACCGTCGGCTGGCACCCCGCGCAGGTCGACAAGGCGGTCTGCCACCAGGTCGGCGAGTCGAACCGCGCCGCGATCCTCGGCACGCTCGGCATCGATCCGGCGAAGGACTTCTCGACCTATCCGTGGCTCGGGAACACCGGCAGCTGCGCCGTCCCCGTCACGCTCTCGCTCGCCGTGCAGGAGGGCTTCGTGCGCGCCGGCGATCGGACCGCGCTGCTCGGCATCGGCTCCGGCCTCAATTGCCTGATGCTCGGGGTGCAGTGGTGACCTTCGACGTGTCGCCGCTGCGGGCCGAGTACCCGTGGGAGGGCCGCCGGCTCGACGTCGGAGGCGCGGAGCTGCACTATCGGGACGTGGGGCAGGGCGATCCCGTCGTCATGGTCCACGGCAACCCGACGTGGAGCTTTTACTATCGGCGCCTCGTGACGGCGCTCTCCGCCACGAATCGCTGCATCGTGCCGGATCACGTCGGCTGCGGCCTCTCCGACAAGCCCGATGACGCGACCTACCGCTACACGCTCGACCGCCGCGTCGACGATCTGGAGAAGCTGCTCGATCACGCGGGTGTGAAGGAGAACGTGACGCTCGTCCTGCACGACTGGGGCGGGATGATCGGGCTCGCGTGGGCGACGCGCCACCCGGAGCGCGTGAAGCGGCTCGTGCTGTTGAACACGGCGGGCTTCTCGCTGCCGACCGGCCGCGCGCTGCCCTGGCAGATCGGCGTCATCCGACACCTGCCGCTCGCGCTCGCGGTCCGCGGGCTCAACGCCTTCTCGCGCGGGGCGGTCTGGACCTGCTCCACCGTGCCCGGAAGGCTCACGCCGCTCGCGAAGCGCGGGCTGCTCGCGCCGTACGACAGCTGGAAACACCGCATCGCCGTGCACAGGTTCGTCGAGGACATCCCGCTGCGCGCGGGAGATCCGGCGTGGGCCACGGTGCAGGGCGTCTCCGCGGCGCTCGCCCAGTGGAACGACAAGCCGGTGCTGATCTGCTGGGGCGCGAAGGACTTCGTCTTCGACGACTCGTTCCTCGCCGAGTGGCGCCGCCGGCTGCCGGCCGCCGAGGTGCACTACTTCCCCGACGCCGGCCACTACGTGCTCGAGGACGCGCACGAGCGGATCGTGCCGCTCGTGAAGGACTTCTTCGCGCGCCATCCGGCCTCGGCGTGAGCGCCTCGCCCAACGTCGCCTCCCACCTGCCCCGCCTCGCGGCGCTGCAGCCCGACCGCCCTGCGATCGTCGTGGCGAAGGGCGGCGGGTGGGAGACGCTCACCTTCGCGCAGCTGCACGCGCGCTCCGACGCGATCGCGGCAGGACTGCACGAGGCAGGGATCTCCCGCGGCACGCGCACGGTGCTGCTCGTGAAGCCGTCGCTCGATTTCTTCGCGCTCGTCTTCGCGCTCTTCAAGGTCGGCGCGGTGATCGTGCTGATCGATCCGGGCATCGGCCGCGCGCGGCTGCTCTCGTGCCTGCGCGAGGTCGAGCCGGAGGCCTTCATCGGCATCCCGGCGGCGCACGTGGCGCGGCTGCTTTATCCGCAATACTTCCGCACGGTCCGCACGCTCGTCACCGTCGGCCCGCGCCTGCTCTGGGGCGGCCACACGCTGCGGAGCCTCGAGGCCGCGGGCCACGGGACGCGCTGGACGCCGCCGGACGCCGGCGTGGACGAGCTGGCGGCGATCCTCTTCACGAGCGGCTCGACCGGGATCCCCAAGGGCGCGGAGTACACGCACGGGATCTTCGACACCCAGGTCCGGATGATCCGCGACATGTACGGGATCGAGCC
>CAYHCR010000123.1:0-7946 GCA_964354895.1 uncultured Myxococcales bacterium
CATCTCATCCAGGCCGATCACGCCGGGCGTCCGCGGCAGGAAGGCCGCGACGACGCCCGTCGAGGTCGCCGAGCCGACGGCCAGATCCGCAGGCGAGATTCCGTCCGCGTCTCCGAGCGCGATCGCGGTCGCGGCGCCCATCGCGGTCGACGTGCAGAGGCCCGGCGTCGCGGGCGCGACGATCGCGCCGACGCACGTCCAGGCGGCCGGACAGTCGGCGACGACCATGCAGGCGCCGCCCGTGGCCCGGAGGTCGCGAGCCTCGCTCAGGGCGAAGCGCGACGCGCCCTGCGCTTCGTAGATCGCGACCTGCTGCAGCGCCGGCGCCGCGGCGTCGAACGTGACGGCGAGGTCCTCGAGGCCGGTGCCGGAGAGGCCGCCGATCGCGAGCGCGCGCGGCGTGCGACGGACGCCCGCGAGCGACGTGCGCAGCGCGCCGGCCGCGACGAAGGAGAGCCCTCCCTGGTTGCGGACCACCGCGATCGATCCCTCCCCGGAGAGGCTCGTGACGATGTCGAGATCCCCGTCGGCGTCGAGATCGACGAGCGCGGGGTGGCGCACGCCGCGGCCGACGAAGAGGGCCTGGTTGGACGTGAAGAGGCCGCCGGCGTTGGTGAAGATCTCGATCGCGTTCAGGCCCGAGACGGTGACGACGAGATCGGCGTCGCCGTCGCCGTCGAGGTCGCCCGCGGCGATGCCGCTCGGCGTCGCCTCGGTCGCCACGGTGCCGACCACCGTGAAGTTGCCAGGCGCACCCGCCTCGAACCGCTGCAGCTGCGCGGCGGCCGGGAACAGGGCGATCACCTCGATCAGCCCGTCGCCGTCGAAGTCGCCGGTGACGAACCGCTCCGGCGACGCGAGCGGCACGGTCGCGGTGGCGAGGCTGTCCTGCCCGCCGAGGAAAGCGCCGGTCCCGATGTTCCGGAAGACGGTGAGCTTCTCGTTCCCCGCGCCGGTACGGCCGACCACCAGGTCGCGGTCGCCGTCGCCGTCGACGTCGAGCAGCTCCACGTCCGTCACGCTGCCGCCGTTGCCGACGGTCGAAGCGACGGCGAAGACGCCGCCGGTGTTCCGCAGCACGATCGCGTCGCCGCCCGCGCTCGTCCGACCGACGACGACGTCGAGATCCCCGTCGCCGTCGATGTCGCCGGCGGCCAGAGAATTCGCCGCGACGGCCCCGAGCGCGACCGACACCGGCGCGGCGAAGGTGCCGTCGCCGGCGCCCCGCTGCAGGTCGAGCGAGGTCGCGCGGAGGGCCAGGAGATCGAGGTCACCGTCGCCGTCCACGTCGGCGAGCTGCGTGGCGACGACCGTCGCCAGGCCGACGACCTGCGTGGCCGCGAGCAGCCGCTTGGCGCCGCCACGGAGCAGCGAGACGCTCGCGCCGCCGGTCACGACGTCCGCGAGGCCGTCGGTCGTCACGTCGCCGACCGCGAAGCCGTTGGTGGCGATGGCGCCGACCGGAACGTACAGCTCTGCGACCCGGAAGTTCGCCCGCGGGACCACGGAGACGACCGTGCTGGCTGTCGCGAGGTTGCCCTCCGAGTCGACGGCGTCGACCCGGATCGTCGCGCTGCCCGCGTCATAGGTGAAGTCGTACGTGGTCGCGTACGGCGCGGTCGTGTCGGTGTTGACGAGCGCCCCGTTCACGCGGAATTCCACGCGCGTGACGCCCGCGCCGTCGGTCGCCGTCGCCGTGATCGGCGTCGTGCGGAAGACGCCGTCGCCGGCGAGCGGGCTGGTGATCGCGAGGATCGGCGGATCGTTGTCGACCGTCACGGAGCGCGTCGTGGAGGCCCGCGAATTGCCGGAGGCGTCGAAGCAGATCGCGCCGATCGTGTGCGCGCCGGCCGAAGCCGTGCGCGTGTCCCACGGGACGTTCGAGGGCGTGCCGACGCCGGCGGCGAGGACGGCGCCGTCGACGGTGTAGTCGATGTGGTCGATCCCCACGAGGTCCGCGCCCGTGCCGGCGATCGGGACGATCCCGCTCACGCGCTCCGCCGCGGCGGGCGCGGTCAACGCGCACGCGCTCGGCGCCGTGTTGTCGACCGCGACGGTCACCTCTGCGGCGCCCATGTTGCCTGCGAGATCGATCGCCTCGGCCCGGACGACCTTCGATCCGTTGGCGGTCAAGGTGGTCACCCAGCTGACCGTGTAGGGGCCCGGCGCCGCGACGGGCGCGCCGAGCGCCACGCCGGAGATGCGGAACTGTACGGCAGAGACGCCCACCGCGTCCGTGGCCGTCGCGTCGATCGGCAACGTACCGCGCAGGTTTGCGCCTGCGAGGGGCGTGACGATCGCGACGACCGGCGCGGTGTTGTCGACCTCGATCGTGACGCTGGCCGATCCGGTGTTGCCGGGCGAGAGCCCGTCGTCGACGACCGTCGCGTCCTGCGCGCTCGCGGTGATCGTGCGGGGGCCGTCGGGATCCGCGGCGATCGAGAGCGAGTAGACGAGCGGGCTGACCGCCGAGGTCGAGCCCTCGGAGTCGATCGTGTCGAGGCCCGCGGGGTCGGTCGCGGTCACTGTGACGGAGACGGTCGTCGAGCGGATCGCCGCGGGGAGCGGCGCGGTGAACGCGACCGCGGGCGGCGTGTTGTCGACGAGGATCGTGACGCTGGTGGTCGCGGAGCGCGCCGAGGTGTCAAACGCGGTCGCCGCGAGGACGTGGGCGCCGTCCGCGAGCGTGGTCGTGTCGACGGAGAGCTGGAAGGGCGGGGCCAGCGGCGAGGCGAGCACGACGCCGTCGACAGCGAGCTCGACGCGCGCGACGCCGCCGGGATCGGAGGAGGTCGCCTCGAAGGTCGCGAGCCCGCCGCGCCGCTCGCCGCCGAGCGGCCGCGCGATCGCGATGGCGGGCGGCGCGTTGTCGATCGTCACGTCGACGAAGGCCTCGGTGAAATTGCCGGCCGCGTCGGTCGCGCGCGCGGTGAGTCGGCGCGGGCCGTCGCCGACGCGCAGCGTGTCCCAGCCCGTCGCGAAGCCGGGACCGGGGCCGGGGATCGGGCCACCGACCGCGCCTGCGGCGTCGGTGAAGACGACGTCCACGACGCCATCCGCGTCGGTCGCGGTCGCGATCGCCGAGACGGTGTCCGAGAGCGTCGTGCCGGCCGCGGGCGCGTCGAGCGTCAGGACCGGCGCGGTGCGGTCGATCACGATCGTGATCGTCGCGGTCGCCACGTTTCCACCGGGGACGTCGTCGACGATGGCGCCGTCGCGCGCCGTCGCGACCAGCGCGCGCGAGCCCTCGGGCTGGCCGGGGCCGTCGAACGCGAGCAGCAGCGGGCTCGTGGCGGAGGTCGCGCCCTCGAGCGCGATCTCGACGAGGCCGATCGCGTCCGACGCCTGGACCTCCGTGCTCACGACGCCGGGGTGCGCGCTGCCGTCCGCCGGCATGACGAAGCCGATCGTCGGCGCGGTGTTGTCCGCGACGAAGGCGAGCGTGACCGCGGTCGAACGACCGGTGATGTCGAACGACTCGACGCGCAGGTCGTGCGGTCCATCGGTGAGCGTGCGGGTGTCGATCGTGCCGATGTACGGGGCTGCGAGCGT
This sequence comes from uncultured Myxococcales bacterium, assembly GCA_964354895.1. Taxonomy (GTDB): domain Bacteria; phylum Myxococcota; class Myxococcia; order Myxococcales; family Vulgatibacteraceae; genus CAYHCR01. The sequence goes on from CAYHCR010000123.1 coordinate 3,553, forward strand.
GGTCTGCAGCACGTTGCCGTCGATCGCGAACTCGACGCGATCGACGCCAGCGCCCTCGATCACGGTCGCCTCGACCGTCATCAGGCCGCCGCGCAGCTCGCCGGCCAGCGGCCGCACGATCGTGACCGCGGGCGGCGCGTTGTCGACGACCACGTCGAGCGTCACGGTCGCCTCGTTGCCGGCGGTGTCGATCGCGCGGGCCCGGAGCGACGCGGCGCCGTTGACGACGCGATTGCTGTCCCACGCGAGCGGGAAGCGCGGGCCAGGCCCCGCGATCGGGGGCGCGATCGCGCCGAGATCATCGAGATAGGAGACGCTCGCGACGCCCGCCGGATCGATCGCGTCGACCTCGAGCGCCACCGTGTCCGAGACCGTCGCGCCCGCGGCCGGCTGCACGAAGGCGAGCGTCGGCGGCGTGCGGTCGACGACGAGGTCCAGGGTCGCGGTCGCGGCGTTGCCGTTGACGGCGCCGTCATCGACGATCGAGGCGTCTCGCGCCGTGGCGGTCAGCGTGCGCACGCCCTCGGGCGTGGCGGAGAGATCGACGAGCCGCTCGGTCGGGCTGGAGGCGGCGATCGTGCCCTCGAGATCGATCGCGACGAGCCGGACGGCGTCGACGGCCGCGACCTGCGCGAGCACGTTCGTCGCGTGCGCCGAACCCGCGACCGGGGCGAGCCACGTCAGCACCGGCGGGGTGTTGTCGATCGTCACCGGGATCGGGAGCGTCGTGCTCGCGCCGCCGGTGTCCGTCACTCGGATCGTGAGCGTGCTCGGCCCGTCCGCGAGCGTGCGCGTGTCGATCAGGAGGACGTACGGCGCGGTCGGCGCGGTCGCGATCGCGACGCCGCCCGAGAGGACCTCCACGGAGGCGATCCCGGCGCCGTCCGCAGCGTCGACCTCGACGGTCATCGAGCCGCCGCGGATCTCGTCCCGCAACGGCGACACCAGCGCGACGGTCGGCGCCCGCGTGTCGACGATGATCGTGATCTCTGCGCGCGCGGTCTTCCCCGCGCCCGGCGAGGTGTCCGTCACGAGCGCGGCGAGCACGTGCGAGCCCTCGGTCAGCGTCGCGATGCGGATCGGCCGCTCGTACGGCTCGGTCTCGTCGAGCGCGAGCGACTGGCCGTCGATGAAGAGCTGCACGCTCTTCACGGCGAAGTCATCGGTGGCCACCGCCCGGAGGTCGAAGTCGGCGGAGAGGATCGCGCCGTCCGTCGGCGAGGCGATCGTGACGATCGGGTCCTCGGCGTCGATGCAGAACTCGTCGGTCTCGCCATCGCAGTCGTTGTCGCGCGCGTCCCCGCAGGCCTCCGCGAGGCCCGGCTTCACGGTCGGGTCACCGTCGTCGCAGTCGGTGCCCGGCGTGATCGGCGAGTCGATCGCGTTGTCCCCGTCTCCGTCCCGGTCGAGATCGGGCGAGGAGGGATCGCAGTCGTTGTCGATCCCGTCGTACGGGATCTCGGGCGGGCACTCGGTGCAGGTCCCGGTCGCCGTGTCGCAGCGCAGGCCGATGCCGCACTCGGTGTCCACGACGCACTCCGGCTTCGGCTCCACCTTCGCCGAGGGATTCTCCTCGTCGCAGGCGGCGAGCACGAAGGCCGAGCAGCCAGCCGCCACGAAGAACAGCGAACGCGGGAGACGCATCTTGGGACTCCGGGTAAAGATTGGCCGGATCCTCGACGCCCCGCCGGCACGGGTCAAGCCATGCGGGCCTTGCGGCCGCCGGGCTTGCTCCGACCGGTCGCGCGAGGTAGTCCGCCCGCTCTCTCTGGGGACCCCACCTTCGTGCTGCGCATCGTGCCCCTCGGGGGCCTCGGCGAAATCGGACTCAACGCCCTCGTGGTCGAGACCGCGACCGACGCGGTCCTCATCGACTGCGGGCTGATGTTCCCTCGCGCGCACGAGCCGGGCGTCGACGTGGTGCTGCCGGATCTGCAGGCGCTCGACGACCTCGCCGGAAAGCTCCGCGGGGTCGTGCTCACGCACGGCCACGAGGATCACGTCGGCGCGCTCGCCCACCTGCTGCGCGCCCACGAGCTGCCGATCTGGGGCGCGCCGCTCACGCTCGCGGTCGTGAAGCATCGGCTCTCGGAGCTCGGCGTGGCGGCAGACCTGCGCGAGCTCGAGGCGGGCGCGCGGCTGCGCCTCGGCGCCGAGCTGGAGGTCGAGCCGTTCGCGGTGACGCACTCGATCCCGGACGCGTACGGCCTCGCGCTGCGCACGCCGGACGGCCTCGTGGTGCACACCGGCGACTTCAAGATCGATCACACGCCGGTGGAGGGCCCGGTCACGGATCTGCAGCGCCTCGCCTCCTTCGGCCGGGAAGGTGTGCGGCTGCTGCTGTCGGACTCCACGAACGCCGAGCGGCCGGGCCGTTCGCTCTCGGAGCGCGCCGTCGCCGCGGCGCTCGAGCCGGTCTTCGCCGACGCGCGGGCGCGGATCTTCTTCTCGACCTTCTCCTCCAACCTGCAGCGCCTGCAGCTCGTCGTCGACGCCACGCGCCGCCACGGCCGCAAGCTGCTGATCGCCGGCCGCGCGATGGAGAACTTCGTCCGGATGGGCGCGTCGCTCGGCCGGATCGACATCCCGCACGGGCTCGTCGTGGACGCCGGGGCCGCCCGCGGCCTGCGCCACGACGCGCTGACGGTCCTGTGCACAGGCGCCCAGGGCGAGCCACGCGGCATGCTCTCCCGGCTCGCGGCCGGCGACGACGGCACGCCCGTGCGCGCGGACGAGGGCGATCTCGTCGTGCTCTCCGCCCGCGTGATCCCCGGCTCGGAGATCGCGGTCGCCACGATGGTCTCGGCGTTCGCGCAACGCGGCGTGCGGGTGCTGCAGGACGATCCCGCAGGGCTGCACGCGAGCGGCCATGCGTGCCGCGACGAGCAGCAATTGGTGCTGCGCCTCACGCAGCCGCGCGCGTTCGTGCCGATCCACGGCGAGGTGCGCATGCTCGCAGCGCACGTGCGGATCGCCCAGCAGACCGGGCTGGCGGAGCGCGATTGCCACCTGCTGCTCGACGGCGACGTGCTCGACGTGCAGCCGACGCGCGCCGCCGTCACCGGCCGCGTGCCCGCCGGCAAGCTCTACGCCGAGTCGCGGACCGGGCCGATCGTGCCGCCCTCCGTCCTCGAGGAGCGCCGTCGGCTCGGCGAGGCGGGCGTGCTCGCCGTCACCGTGCTGCGACATGCCTCGACGCGGCGCCTCGCGCGCCCGCCGACGCTCGCGGCGAAGGGCGTGCCCCTCACCGCAGGCACCCACGAGGCGGTCGCCCGCGAGGTGACCGCGGCGCTGGCAAATCTTCCGGAAGGGATCTCGCGCGACGACGCCGCCGTGCGCGCCGAGATCGAGCTCGCGACCCGGCGCGCCGTGCGCCGCAGCGGCGAGATCCGCCCGTTCGTCTTCGTCACCGTCCTCGACCTGGACAGCTGAGGAGCACCCCATGCCGTCGTTCGACGTCGTCAGCAGCATCGATCTCTCGGAGGTCGACAACGCCGTGCAGCAGGCGAAGAAGGAGCTCGCCTCCCGGTGGGACTTCCGCGGCGTGCCCGTGGAGATCGACTACACGCAGGACAAGAAGGCGCTCGTCATCAAGACCGACGGCGAGGAGAAGGTCGAGGTCCTCTGGGACGTGCTGCTCGGCAAGCTCGTCAAGCGCGGCATCGCGCCCTACTCGCTCACGCGCGGCAAGAAGGAGGCGTCGGGCGGGAAGCTCTTCAAGCAGCAGATCGAGCTCGTCCAGGGGCTGCCGCAGGAGAAGGCGAAGAAGCTCATCGCCCTGCTGAAGGACTCGAAGATCAAGGCGCAGGGCTCGATCCAGGGCGAGGCCGTGCGCGTGACCGCGAAGGATCGCGACGTGCTGCAGGAGGCCATGAGCCTCTACCGCGGCCAGGCCGACGTGCTCGAGGTCGCGCTGCAGTTCACGAACCGCCGGGATTGAGGCGACCCCGTCCCGTCCCTTACGGTGCCGACATGACGAAGCCCAAGAGCCCCGCCAAGCCGCCCGCAAAGGTGCCCGGTACGGCGAAGCAGCAGCGTGTCCACATCGTGACGCTCGGCTGCCCGAAGAACCGCGTCGACTCCGAGGTCATGCTCGGCGGGCTCCTCCAGGAGGGCTGGAAGCTCGAGCAGCGACCGGAGAAGGCCGACGTCATCGTCGTGAACACGTGCGCCTTCATCGAGGCGTCGAAGAAGGAGTCGGTCGACGCGATCCTCGAGGCCGCCAGGTGGAAGGCGGAGGGGCGCGCGACGAAGCTGGTCGTCGCCGGCTGCCTCTCGCAGCGCTACCCCGACGCGCTCGCGAAGGATCTGCCCGAGGTCGATCACTTCCTCGGGACGAGCGCCTACGCAGACCTGCCCAGGCTGCTCGCCCGCGGCAGCAAGGCCCCGCGGCA
>CAYHCR010000124.1:0-7941 GCA_964354895.1 uncultured Myxococcales bacterium
CCGGTGATCTTTCCTCCGGTCGGACCGGCCTCCTCGGTGAGCTGCACGAGCTCGCCAGCGAGGGAGAGGCCCGCGACGGTGATCCGCAGGTCGGCGCCGAGGGCGTACTGCAGCACGTCGCGCCGACGCTGGTCGTTGCGCGGTCCATACAGTCCGCTCCCGCCGGCCTTCACCTGCACGCCGGGCAGATCGAGCTCGTAGCCCAGGCGCGCGGAGCCGACCGGCTGTCCGGTCAGGCTCGCGTCGGGCGACTGCAGCGACTCCACCATCGTCCCGGCGTTCGTCCCGGCGAGATTGAGCGAGAAGGCCGAGAGGAGCGTCGGGAGCTGCAGGCGATAGAAGGCCTTCACGCCGAGCGACTGCCCCGTGGTGTATCGCGCGATGAGCGACGGGGTGATGCCGGTGCGCAGGTTTGCCTCGTTATCGAGGTACTCGACGCCGAACACGGAGTCGAACTTCCCTGCAAAGAGCGCGAGCTCGGCGGAGGGCAGCGGCGAGACCCGCCCGAACGCCTGTTCGAGCAGGAGCTCCGTGCGATCGCCGTCGGGACGGAGGCGCGGCACCGCCTGCAGCCTCGTGAAGATCATCAGCGGCGCCACCGGCGAGCTGTAGCGCACGTCGAGATCTGCGGTGTTCAGGAGGAACGACGGCTTCCCGCCGATCCCCGCGGAGCGCGGGAGGAAGCCGTTGACGAACCGGCCGCCGGCGTCGGTCGAGGCGACATCTCCGCGGGAGTTCACCGCGGGCGCGAAGGGATCCGAGCCGTAGTCGAGCGGCACACGTGTGTCGTCCGGCGAGAAGCTCGTGCCGTCTCCCTGCGCCGCGGCGAAGCCCACGTCCACGTAGCCCGTCAGCACGAGCCCGTTGCCGGTCGCGGTCTCCCGCGGGGTGTATCCAGCGCCGCCGTTCTCTTCGGCGGGATCCGACTCCGGCTCCGGCTCCGCGAGCGCCTCCGTGGGCGCGGCGATGGCGTCCTCCGCGGCTGTCTCCGCCGGCGCGGCAATACTTCCGGCCACGGGCACGGCGGCGAAGAGCAGGAGCGTCGCGAGCGCGCCCATCAGTTCGGCACCGGCCTGCCGTCGAACTCCACGAACGGACAGGTCACGAGCATCGGCGTGCGCAGGATGTTCGAGGCGCCGATCTGCCCCTCGACCGCGGCCTGCGAGTCGAGGAAGCCGCAGCCGTCCGGGAAGAGCGCCGCGTCGTCGAGGCACTCCGGGTGCAGGGCCATCCGAAGGGCGTAGTCGAGCACGTCGGGCCGCGCCTCGATCGCCGGGTCGGCGCCTCGCACCCGGACGCCCGACGCAGCGAGCGCGGTGGCGAGCGGCGCGAGCGTGGAGGGCACGAAGACCTCGGCGGTCTGCGGCACGACCACGAGGTGCGCGCGCCAGAGCGAGCCGAACCGCGGCCGGTTCGAGGGCGCCACGACGGAGCGGCCGGCGTAGAGCGGTCCGATGCCGCTGATGTTCGGGAGTCCGAGCGGCGCAGGCTCACCGTCGGGGCCTCGCGTCGCGAGGACGAAGAGCGCCGTCTCTTCGACCACTCCCCGCTCGTCCCAGACGAAGCGATCCGCGCCGTTGTCGAGGTAGTAGACCTGCTCGCCGTCCGCCCAGCCCACGCCCGTGCGCACCGTTCCGGTGAGCTCCCCGGTGATCGGGCGGACGGGAGCGGGCGCGCTCTCGGGCGCTGCAAGTCGAATCGGCGCCGGCGAGAGCGGGCAGAATTTTCCAGGCCCCTCGTGCATCACCAGGCCGTCGGAGAGGAGCTGCGCGGCGCTGCGATACTTGTCCTTCGCGGTCCCGACCGGGACCTCCACGAAGAAGACCTGCCAGAACGGGCTGTAGAAGCGGGTCTTCGCGCCGACGCCGAAGATCGGCTTCGCGCCCTCGAGGAAGTGACCACCCGCCTCGTCCCAGTCCGTGACGAGCACATACAACGGCTGGATCCAGACCTCGTCGTAGCCGAGCCAGATCTCGCTCACCGTGTAGGCGCCCGGCCTCCCCTCGGAGAAGGTGGCCAGCACGTTGAGCCCCGCCGAGCCCGCCGCCTGCAGCGTCGGCGTCGCCGTGAACGGCGGCGAGAGCTGGGGGATCGGCTGGCCCGGCAGCGTGACGGCCATCGTGGCCGGGAGGCCGGCAAAACTTTCTCCGTCCGCAGCGCCCGGGAGCAGATCGTAGAGCGTGTAGAGCGCCTGCGGCACGGGCTCCGGCTCCTTCGTACAGGAGGCGAGGAGGCCGACCGCGGTGGCGAGGGCGAGGGCTCGGCTCACGCGCTCACGACCCCGACAGCCGGCATCGCCTTCGCCAGTCGCTCCTTGTCTGCCTCCAGCTCCGCGCCACACAGCCGCTGGATGTATCCGGCCAGCTGCGTGGTCGACGCCATCGGCAGCTGCGCGAGCGCCGCGGCGAACTCCGGCGCGTCCTGGAACCGTCCCGCCGGATCGAGCGAGAGCGCCTTGCGCAGGAGCGAGCCGAAGGGCGCAGGCAGCGCGTCGAGCCGCGCGAGCTCGTCGGGGCCGGGCCCGCCGGCCGCGCGCACGAGCACCTCGTAGGGCGTCCCGAGCCGATAGAGGAACCCGCCGGTCAGGCAGAAATAGAGGACGAGCCCGGCGGAGAAGAGGTCGGTCCGCTGGTCGACGGCGAGCCCCCTCGCCTGCTCCGGCGCCATCAGGCTCGGGTTCCCCTTCACCACGCCGTGCTCGGTCTGGGTGACTCTGCCGGTCGCCTTCACGATCCCGAAGTCGAAGAGCCGCACCTCGCCTCGCGCGGAGACGAGCACGTTTGCCGGCGATACATCCCGGTGCACGAGCTGCAGCGGCGCGCCCGCGTCGTCGAGCCGGGTGTGGGCGTACGCGAGGGCCGAGAGCACCTCGTTCACGGCCCGCACCGCGAGCGGCGGCGGCAGCGCGACGCCGTCCACCTCCATCGCCCGTTGCGTGAGCCTGTGGAGATCTCTGCCGAGGATGTATTCGGTGGCGAGGAAGTACTCCTCGCCGACCTTCCCGAAGTCGAAGACCGGGATGATATTGGTGTGGACGAGGCTCGCGCCGAGCCGGGCCTCGTCGATGAACTGCGAGACCGCCGCCGGGTTGCGCGAGAGCTCGGCCCGCAGCCGCTTGACCACGAACGTGCGCCGGAAGCCCTCCGCGCCGAACGTGATCGCGGTGAACACCTCCGCCATGCCGCCCTCGCCGAGCCGATCGAGGATCCGGTATCGACCAAACGTGGCGGTGCTGCCGGGGCTCGCCGTGGCGCCGTCGAGCAGCGCGGTGCCGCTCGGTCCGAGGGTCGTCGGCCCCGCCGGCGCCGCCGGGGCCTCGCCGGGGGGAGCAGGGGCGCCAACCTGTACGGAGGGTCCCGCAGCAGCAGAGAGCGCTGCCGCACCTCCGGGCACGCCGGCACCGGTGAGGCGAGACAACGTGAGCTGGGCCTCCGCGAGCTGGGCCTTCGCGCTGCGCAGCTCGGCCACGTCGCGCTCGGGCCGGAAGCCGAGCCAGAGAGAGAGGGTCACGAGCAGGAGCGTAGCGGCGGTGAGGGGGGCCTGCAGCGGCACCGCGTCCGGCCGTTCCCCGCTCGCGTGGACCCAGAGCCGGAACCCCGGCGCGAGCACGGCGGGCGCGGCTCCCCAGCCTGCTGCAGGGTCGGCGAAGCTGTCCTCGCGCTCGTTCGCGACGAGCGTGCGGAGCTGCGCGAGCTCCTCGGGCGCCCCGGCCGCGGCGAGCGTCTGCCTGCCGTCGGTGAGCAGCACCGCCCCGTGGGCCGCCTCCGCCACGGGACCGAGGAACGTCGCGTCGAGGGGCCAGGCGAGCGTGAGCACCGGCGCTGCGCCGCCCAGGGGCGGGACGTCGACGATCGCCGCGCCCAGCGCCATCGGGCCGGACGGAGTCGGGAGGATCCCGCTGGCGGTCCGCCTCGCCCTCGCCTCGGCGACCTGGGGCGCGCTCTCGAGCCCCGCGAGGCTGCTGAAGTCGCGGGCGGGATCACCGAGGAGGAGCTGGTACGCCGCGGCGTCGGCGCGGAAGGGCGCCCACCAGGCCTCTGTGGAGAAGCTGTCCTCCAGCGTGGTGCGGTCGACGCGCTGCGCGGCGAGGGCCCGGATCTGCGAGAGCGACGCTGCGGCGGTCGCCCTCGCTTCGAGCCCCTTGAGCTTCGTGGCGACGAGTTGGCCCGCGAGGTCGCGCCCCTGGGTCGCGCTGCGCCGGAGCGAGATCGACGCAGCGTCGGTCACGGAGGCCTCGGCGGCGCGCAGGCCGAACGCCGCCCCGACGAGCAGCGCCGCCGACACGGCGCAGGCGATAATTCTCCTGAGGTTTCGGGCCATCGGGGCGCATCCGTCCCATCGGATCGCGGCGCTGTCAACCGCCTGCACGCCGCCTCGCACGGTCGGATCGCCGAGGCCGGCACGCACCGGCCGGACTCGTCGTGCCGCGCCTGATGCACGCGCGAAGAGGCCGTCGGTCCCCGCCTGTTTTGGGGCCGATCCTCCGACACGTCCTGCGCCGCGCCTCGCGCGCGACGCCTCCGTGGCGCGCGCTACTGCACCGTGAGCGTCACGTGGTTGCTGTCGGGCCGCCCCTCGGTGAAGACGTAGACGTCGCGCGTGCCGGCGGCGGCGATCAGCCCCGCGGGCACCACCGCCGTCAGCTGCGCAGGTGTCTGTGTCACCGGGTTGAGCCACGTGCCGTCGACGACCACCTGGACGAACGCGCCGAGGCGCGCATAGTGCTACGGCGCGGCCGCGGCGACGGGCGCCTGATAGCCTGCGGCGCAGGGGGATCGCCATGCGCCACGTCGGCTGCGTATTGCTCGTGTTCGGGGCGTCGGGCTGCTTCCAGTTCTCGGAGGAGGAGGTCGAGCCCGACGGCGGAGACAAGGAATCCTGCGCGACCGACGAACAGTGCCGCGAACGCTTCGAGCCCGGATTTCAGTGCCTCGCGGGAAATTGCAGGGACGCCCGGGAGCCGATCCCGCCCGAGGCCCGGATCGAAGGCGACGCCTGCGGCCGCTCCGAGGACTGCTTCGACTGTCGGCGCGCCGAGCACTGCCTCGCCTGCTCAAGCTCCGCAGACTGCAATTACTCGGCGGACTACGCGACCGACACGTTCCGCGATCGGGACCAAGTCGAGCAGGTCTGCGCCATCGCGGGGCGATCGTGCGAGGAGCTGCAGAGCTGCCGTTCGACGCTCGCCTGTGCGCCGCCGCTCGGCGAGCGCCCTGGAGGCTTCTCCTGCACCTCTGACGCGGAGTGCACGGCCGGCCTCTGCGTGGCGCTCGGCGAGAGCTCCCCCGACCTGCCCGCGTTCCGCGCCTTCGAACGGTCGGGCGCCGAACCCGGCGTCTGCCTGCGCACCTGCACGGCAGACACCGAGTGCCCGTACGTGAGCGAGGGCGATGGCGCGGTCGGCCTGCGCTGCACGCCGTTCGTCTACGGGCGCCGGGTGATCAAGGGCTGCCTGCCGGCCGACACGAACGAACCGCTCTGCGCCCTCGACGCCGACTGCCCGGTCGGCGCCGAGTGTCGCTTCGAGACGATCGAGGTCACTCGACGTGGAAAGTCGCGGCAGGTCGGCGTCCCGCTGTGCGGCCCCCCTGCCGGCGCCACTCCGACCGGCGCTCCGTGCAGCCAGCGGGACTCGCCCGTGGCGTGCACCGGAGGGCTCTGCGCCGCAGCCTGCGTCTTCGACTCCTCCGTCGATGATGCGAACTTCCTGTTCTGCGACGGTGACGCACCCGGCGCGACCGATCCCACTCGCTGCTCGCAGCCATGCCAACGCGACGGCGACTGTCCGCGGCCGCTCGCCTGCGTCGACGCGCCAGAGTACGCGGGCGCCGGCGGCTGGATCGAGCCGTGGGACATCCCGGGCGAGGACTTCGTCGGGGGTCGCAACGTCCGCTTCTGCACCCTGCCCCCGAACGGCTGTACCGACGAGTTCGACTGCCGCGGACCAGGCCAGCACCCCGGCGGCGCGTCGGGCTGGGACCCGGTCGCTGCGCCTCGCTGCGTCGTCCATGTCGATCCGCAGCTCCCTCCAGCGACGTGCGTGGCCCCAGACGGGACGAAGAGCGCGCCGGGGGCGGGCTGCGTCGCCCACGCCGACTGCGAGTCGAACCTCTGCGCGCCGCGCGCCGACGACGCCTCGACGCGGATCTGCACCTCCCCCTGCTCGCCGGTGCTCGCCGATCGCTGCGGGCAGCTCACGGACCGCCTCGCGCCCGACTTCGCCGGGCTCGCCGATCTTCGCTGCGAACCGCTGGAGTACGAAGGCGCGCCGGGGCTGCATGCCTGCCGGTAGGGCGCTCGCGCTCCAGCTCCTCCTGCCGGGCTGCTTCCTCTTTTGAGAGGAGGCGGTCGACGCAGCCGCGCCTGCGTGCCGCGACGATCTCGACTGTTACCTGTCGCCCGGGTCCTTCTGCGAGGCTGGAGCGTGCGTCCTTCCGTGTGACGAGCCGTTGCTCTCCGACCCACGACTCGAGCTCGACGAGTGCCAAAGCTCGCTCGAATGCGTGCTCGATCCCGTCGAGCGGGAGCGGGCGCTCAGCGTTCGAACGATCTTCTCGGACGACGGCTCCCTCTCGAGCGAGGCGCGGGATCTCTGCGTGATCGACCGCCGCAGGCCGCCGAGCTGCCTCTCCATCACACGCTGCGCCGAGCCGCTCGAGGACGGACGAGCCGGAGGGTCTCCTGCTCGAACGACGGCGAGTGCGCCTCCGGCCTCTGTCTCGCCCTCGGCCTCCCCGACGAAGAGGACCACGACGAGCGCCTCGGCCAGGGTCTCTGTGCGCAGCTCTGCGTCTCCAACGGCGACTGCGCGGGCCTGGAAGACCTCGAACTCCGGACCCGCGTCGGGCTGGAGTGCCGAGCCATCCGCTTCGGCCATCGACTCGTGCAGGCCTGCCTGCCGTCAGCCGCGAATCCGACCCTGACCGTGTGCGCCGTGGACGGAGACTGTCCGTCGCCCGACACCTGTCGCTTCCTTCGCCTCACTGCGGAGTGGGAGCCGGACGGGAGCGCGTGGAAGAACCAGCTCCCGTCGTGCGGCACCGCGACGGGCGGCGACCGGGCAGTCGGACAGCTCTGCCATGACGCGGACGACTCGGCGTGCGAGAGCGGCTTGTGTGCGTTCGGCGCGACGATCGACTCCGCGAGCAACGCCGCGAACCTGAGCTGGACCGACACCGCCGCAGGTCGACCGGACGAGCTTCGCCGATGTTCGGACACCTGTCGGAGGGCGCGCGACTGCGAAGCCCCGCTGACCTGCCGACAGGCGATCAGCCGGGACGCGATCGGCGCACCCGTCGAGGTGGAGACGCCCGGCGGCACGGTCGCGCAGGGCCTCGCCGTGCCGCGCTGCATCCTGCCGGTCGGCGGCTGCGTCGATCAGGTCCACTGCCTGGGCTTCGACGAGCGCCGCGACGTCGACCCTTCGTGCTGCACCTTCGGCTATCGCCGCCCAGCGCATAGGACATTCAAGCAACGGAACCGGGCAGGAGCGCAAGTACCGGCCGCCGTGCCCGGCGTCCCGCAGCCGCTCTGGAGCGGTTGGTCCCGGGCCGTTTTCGCAGGTTTTGCGGTGAGTTCGCAGATCTCGGGCCCGCCGGTTGACGTCCTTTGTCGGTCGGTTGGGGACTTGCTCCGCCCCGAGGCCGTTACCCGGCGAGCTCGAGTTGCGGCCGCTCCCGCGCCGGGGCGATCGGGGGGGCGGAGGAGGGCAGGCCGAGGTGCTCGAGGATCTTCGCCGTGACCGTCGGCTCGTCGAGGTACGCCACGACGCGCATGCGGCCGGGGCAGATGGGGCACTGGAAGACGTCGATGGCGAAGCTGCGGCGCAGCAGCGCGGCCCACGGCACCCGTTCTCGCGGGGGTTCGGTCGGCGGCGGGCGCAGGACGTGCGGCTCCTGGGGCGGGACTTCTGCGTCCGCGGGAGGCGCGGCGGTGCAGACG
>CAYHCR010000125.1:0-7918 GCA_964354895.1 uncultured Myxococcales bacterium
GACGGAGGCGGCGGTCGACGCCTGCTTCCTCTCCTCCGATCCCTCCGGCTGCAGCGCGGACGCCTCGCAGAACGCGAGCTGCGACGACGGCGGCGGCACCGGCGGCGGCACCGGCGGCGGCAATACCGGCGGCGGCACCGGCGGCGGCAATACCGGCGGCGGCAATACCGGCGGCGCGATCGGCGACTCCTGCCAGTACAACGACGACTGCTCGAGCCGCACCTGCGTCTTCGACAGCGGCATGGACTACGGCGTCTGCAGCGATCGCTGCGAGTCCTTCGCGGACTGCCCGACCTTCTGGGACTGCGTCGAGCTCAACAACGCGACCGGCACCTACTGCGTGCCGGGCTGATCGCCCTCGACACGCAAGCCTTCACCCGGGGCGCGTGTGGTCGGGCGGGAATGGGTCTCGTCCGGCCACACGCAGCCTTATCCGCGCACGCTTCAGCGGAGCGCGTCGGGCACGCGGGGCAGCGCCATCGCCGCGCTGTCGAGATCGCGGCCGAGGAGAGCGCAGCGAGCAGGAGGAGCAGGGAGGGACGCATCGCAAGCGGGTACCGGAACGCGGGTGATTCCCCGAAGCGCGCCGCCCGCGATCGCGCGAGGTCACCGCTGGTAGTGCGCCGCCAGCGTCGCCGCGAACGGCGAGTCCCACGCCTGCGCCTCGCGCAGGAGCTCCTTCGCGTCGAGCGGGACGCGGCGGAGCGAGACCGACGCGTTGCCCGCCTCCACGTCGATGAGCGCGTAGTCCGCGTGCGGGCGCACGCTGGGCGGGCCGCCTGCGGCATGTCGGGCGAAGGCGAGGCCGACGCTGCCCGAGTTCACGAGCCAGCCCCCGCGGAACGTGCGCGCGAGCTGCACGTGGGTGTGGCCGCCCACCCAGACCGCGCGGTCGCCGTCCCCGAGCTCCCTCGCGAGCTCGTCCTCCGGCGTGGCGGCGTGGAGGTCGCGATCGTTCTCGTCCGGTGAGCCGTGAAACAGGAGCAGCTTTGCGCCATCGAGATCGAGGTCGATCCGGTCGGAGAAGCTCCGCAGGAACGCCCGCTCGCCGTCGCTCAGCCGCTGCCTGCACTGCTCCACGCCCTCGACGACGGGCGGAAAGTCGATGTGGGCGTGCAGCCGCTCGGTCGACTCCATGTACTCGTCGTGGTTGCCCTTCACGAAGTAGCGGCAGCGCTCGCGGACGATCGCGATGACCTCGTGCGGGCGCGGCCCGAGCGTGGCGACGTCGCCGAGGCAGGCGATCGCGTCGACGCCGTCGTCGTCGATGCGCCGGAGCACCGCCTCGAGGGCGACGGCGTTTCCGTGGAGGTCGGAGATCAGTGCGAGTCGAGCGCTCATGCCCGATCCTTCCCACGGCGTGACGAGGGGGGACTGTCGTGGCTGCGACAGTCTGGTGGTACGGTCCGCCGGTGACTGAGGCGCGCACCGCGAAGCTGCTCGCTGCAATTCCCCTCTTCTCCTGCCTCTCGGACGGCGAGCGGTCCGCGCTGGCGGCCACGGAGCTGCGCGCGCGCAAGGGTGCGCTCGTCGTGGCGCAGGGCGCCTCGGCCGACGCGCTCTATGCCGTCGTCTCCGGGACGCTGCGGGTGTCGTTGCTTCGCGCGGAGGGCGGCGAGGCCGTGCTCGGGCTGCTCGGACCCGGCGATCTCTTCGGCGAGCTCGGGATGTTCCGCGACGACTCGCGCTCGGCGCAGGTCAAGGCCATCGAGCCCTCCCTGCTGGTCGTCCTCCGCCGCAACGCGTTTCGCGCCGTGCTCGCGGGATCGGCCCCGCTCGCCGTCGGCGTGTGCGAGCTCCTCGCCGGCCGCGTGCGCCAGCTGACGCGCCACTTCGACGAGGTGACGGGCGCGCCGGTCGAGCGGCGGCTGGCGCGCAAGCTCCTCTCGCTCGCGGATCGCTTCGGTCGGCCGGAGGGGGATGGGGTCCTGCTCGAGGTCGTGCTCTCGCAGGAGGAGCTCGGGCGCCTCGCGGAGACGAGCCGGCAGAGCGTGAACCGGCTGCTGCAGGCGTGGCGCGCAGAGGGCCTGCTCGGCACGCGCGGCCGACGGCTCGTGCTCCGGCGGCTGCCGGAGCTTCGAGGGATCGCCGGGCTCCCGCGCTGACGGCCATGCTGCACGCTGGCGAGAGATCGATGCCCCCGTCCGGCGCCGCCTACGGGACCGCCGGGTTCGCCACGCGCACCGTCGGGTCGTGGACCTCCCACGCGCCGCCGCGGACGTAGGGATCGTTGCCGAAGAGGCCGCGGACCCAGATGTATTCGCCGACATGCGTGCGGACCGAGTCCGTGGGCGCGCAGCCGTCGTGGCAGAAGCCCACGACCTCGCAGAGGTAGAGGAAATTCGGCGCGCCCGGCGCGTCGCGGGCGACGACGCACTTGTCGTTCGTGGCGTCGAGGCGCTCGATCCAGATCTTCTCCAACGTCACGCGGCGGCCCACGATCTCGCCGCGATGCGCATACGTGCTCGCGATCGTGTCGAAGGGCTGGCCGTCGTCCGTCCAGCTCGAGGAGGCCTCCCGCAGCGCCCGCAGCGCCGCCGGGCCGGGTGTGTCGGCGCCGGCCCAGTCGGAGGTGCCCGCGAAGTCGACGACGCTGCGCCACGCGGCCTGGCGGTACCCGCGGCAGCCGGTCGGACCGCAGTCGTAGGCGATGTTCCGCGAGAGATCCGGCAGCCGGCCGAGCTCGCTGAACCGGGCCCTGTTCAGGTACTCGACCGCCTTGCACTCCTGCTCGGCCGTGAAGGCGACGGTCTCGATCGTCCCACCCGTCGCGCTGCAGCCGCCCACCGGCGTCGGGGGCACGCCGTTGGGCCCACCGGGCGAGCAGGCCCGGCTCGCGACCGCCCACTCACCGCCGTCCGGCGAGCGTCCGATGCAGCCGCTCGCGCGATCGGCCCACTGCCCGGTCGAGATCGCGTCCACGGGGTTTCCGGCGGCGTCGACGATGCGCGCCCAGTCGGCGGAGCTCTTGTTCACGCCGTTGTAGGGCACCTGCAGGAAGCCGCCCGGGAGGATCGTCGTACCGGCCGGGAGCAGCCTGGGGGAGGAGCCCGCGCCGTCGACGTCGTCCACGGCGAAGCCCGAGAGGTCCGCCACGCTGGTCCCACGGTTGAAGATCTCGATGAAGCCGCCGCTGCCGGTCTTGAGCTCGTTCACGACGAGATCCTGGCCGGGCAGGAAGTTCGAGACGCCGCGGCTGCAGGGGACCGGGCCGTCGACCCAGGCGCCGCCGTCGTCGATGCGGCCGAAGCAACGACCGGCGATCGGCGCCCCGGGCGGCGCAGAGGTGACCGAGTCGAGCTCGACGCCCGCAGCCGTCAGCAGCTTGATCCGCACCGGCGCGTCGCTCGTCAGGACGAGCCCGATCGCGAGGACGCCGCGGGGCGCGATGTCCTGCCGGACCTGCATCGGCGGGCTGCCGTCGATCACGAGATACATCGGCTCGCCCGACGGATCGGTCACCGGCGGCGTCGCCGTGCGGACCCAGTGATCGGCCGGGTTGAAGAGCTCCACGTAGCCGGGGGCGCCGGCGCGGACCTCGTTGATCCGCAGCGCGCGCGCGTCGACCCAGTTGGAGCTAGCAGGCGTGCAGGCGATCGCACGGTCGACCACGGGGCCGTCGACCTCGACGCCGCCGACGGAGTCCGGCACGACGGCCCGACCGAAACACTGGCCCGCGACGCTCTCGCCGGCATAGCCGCTCGGCAGATCTTCGACCACCGCGCCGCTCGGGTCGATCAGGCGGACCCGGTCGGCCGAGCTCCCGTTGATGCCCGCGAACGGCACGAGCGCGACGTCACGGGGGTTCAGGTGCTGCGTGGGCACCGGCTTCGCCGCGGAGCCGCCCGCACCGTCGTCGACCTTGAACCCGACGAGCTCGAGGCCCTGGTCGCTGACGTTCTGCAGCTCGATGTAGCCGCCGCGGCCCGCCTTCCACTCGCTGATGACCACGGGGCTGGAGAGCGCGGTCCCGTCGCTCAAGAGGCCCGCCTCGGCGTCCCCGGCGAGGCCCTCACCGCACGCGGCCGCGAGCGACGCTCCGACGAGGAGAAGGCTGGCGTTGCCGCGACCAAGACCGATCATGTGCATCCCCCGATGGGAGCCTGCGTCGGCTCCGGCGTCGGCGTAGGCAATTTGCGGGCCACATGTATGGCGGCCATGCGATCCGTACGTTTTCCTCAGTGGATGTGCGTCTCTGTAGTCAGGGCACCGACCAGTACGTGGACGGAGGAGCGTCGATGCTCCGATCGGCGCGGGGCAGGTCGCCTCTCGAGCACCATCGGCCGTTCCGTCGTGCGCGTGTTCTCTGCGGCCGGCCTCGACTGCGGCCTGTGAGCCACACTGGCCTGCGCATCGCCCGCCACGACGGCATGCCGATCGGCGAAGCTTGACGGTGCATCGCTCAGAGGGCCCGCAGGAGCGCCAGATGACCGCCGTCCCAGCGAGCGTCGAAGAGGTCGTCACCGGCACCTTCGAGGTCCACGTCTTCGTCGAGCCGCTCGATCCCTCGGCGGCGATCGTCGAGCGGTTTCGCGCCGCGTGTGAAGGCGCTGCCACGCCGATGAAGGCCCTCTGGCTCAAGCTCGACTACGTCCACAAGGGCTTCGTCGGCGTCCCGCAGACCTCCCGCTACGTCGAGGGCGACCTCGACACGGCGCGCGCCGCAGCAGCCGCAGACATGGCCGTGCTGCGCGCCGCCGGCTTCCCGATCCTCCGGGAGAAGATCGAGGCGCTCGCACCGAACGCCGGCGTCCCGAAGAACGCCGAGGAGGCGCGCCACTCGCCGCCCGATCGCTACTTCGAGTTCCACCTGCTGATCGAGGGGAAGCAGCGCCCGCTCTCGCCCGAAGACATGATCCGTCTGCGCTCGCTCTCCCGGACGTTCTCGGCCCGCCTCGGCGCTCCGGTGCCGCTGAGCTACAACGCCCTTCGACCGTCGCAACGCTTCCTCAACCTCCGGGCGCGCGGCGTAGGGCTGCACGAGGCGATGCGGCCCGTCCTCGAGCTGCAGGCGGCGATCCGCGAGGACGGCGCGCTCGAGGTGAAGAAGGTGATCGCCGAATACATCTGCTTCGACTCGAACCGGTCCGTCGACGACGGCTGGGTGGAGCCCCTGCCATGAGCTGGCTGCTCGTCACCTCGAACGTCGACAAGTGGGCCGAAGCGCAGCGCATCCTCGGCCGCCCCCTCGAGCGCGTCTGCCTCGAGCTGCCGGAGCTGCAGGCGGCCACCACCGCCGAGGTCGCCCGGGAGAAGGCGCGCGTCGCGTTCGAGCGGCTGCAGCGGCCCGTCATCGTCGAGGACGCGGGGCTCGAGCTCACGGCGCTCGGCGGATTTCCGGGGCCCTTCATCAAGTTCTGGGAGCAGCTGGGCGGTCTTGCGTCCATCTGCCGGGCGCTCGACGCGTCGGGGGATCGCCGGGCGATCGCCGTGTGTGCGCTCGGCCTGGCGGACGAATCGGGCGTGCGCGTCGTGGAAGGCCGGCTCGATGGCGAGATCAGCGACGTGCCTCGGGGCGCGGGTGGCTTCGGCTGGGACGCGATCTTCGTGCCCCGGGGCGGCGCCGCCCGTCGCACCTTCGCCGAGCTGCGCGCGGACGAGAAGGACGCGATCTCGCACCGGCGGCTCGCCTGGGACGCGCTGCGGGCGCAGTCGGGGTGAGCAGGACGTTCGACTCCGTCGTGATCGGCGCCGGGCCCGCCGGGCTGTCGGCGGCTGCAGAGCTGTCGCTCGCCGGGCGCTGCCTGCTGCTCGAGCGCGGGCCGGCGGTCGAGCGGCGGGATCGGAGCTCTCCGGTGGACGTCCTCGCGGGCGTCGGCGGCGCAGGGCTCTTCTCTGACGGAAAGCACTCCCGGTTCCCGTCGGCGACCGCGCTGTGGGCCCTGCCGGATCGCGCAGCGTTGCAGGCCTCCTTCGAGACCACCGCCGCGCTGTTGCGTCGGCGCGGCGTCGAGCTCGGCGCGCTGCCTGACGGTCCCGCGCTGCGTTTCCTTCCGGCCGGTCGCTGGCACGAGAAGCGCTACGACTCCACCTACGTGCCCCTCGCCGGCCGGATCGCCTGCATCGACGAGCTCTGCGCCGAGAGCTGCGAGCGCCGGACCGGGGTCACCGTCGTCGACGCGTGGCGCGAAGGGCCGCTGATCTCGGTCGCGCTCGTCTCGGACGACGGCGCGAGCGAGACCATCTGCACACATTCCATCGTCATGGCCGGCGGCCGCTGGTCACCCCGTGCCGCGCGCCCGTGGCTCGAGCGCCTCGGCGCCCGGTTCGCGTTCCGGAGACTCGAGCTCGGGGTCCGGCTCGAGGCGCGCGCGGACGACGACGCCTTCGCGCGGCTCCCCGGCGTCGACGGCAAGCTCGTCTTCCCGGAGTCCGAGTCCGACGTCGAGCTGCGGACCTTCTGCACCTGCCGCGACGGGGAGGTCGTGCTCGGCCGCGCCGACGGCCTCGCCGCGTTCTCGGGCCGCGCCGACGTCGCCCCCACCGGTCGCAGCAGCGTCGGGCTCGTCGCGCGGCTCACGGACGAGCGGCGCGCCCGCGAGGTGGAGACCGGGCTCAAGCAAGGGAGGCCCGTGACGTGTTCGCTGGCCGAGTGGCACGCGCAGGGCGCGGAGGTCCTGTGCGACGCGCTCGGTCCGCCGGGAGCAGCACTGCTGCAGCAGACGCTGCAGCGCTTCCTCACGGCGTTCCCCTCGCTGGCGACCGACGCCTCCGCCCGCCTCTTCGCGCCATGTATCGAAGGCGTCGGGGACTATGCGCTCGACGATGGGTCGCTCTGCGTGGCTCCTGGCGTGTGGGTGGCCGGCGACGCGACCGGGCGGTTCCGCGGAATCGTGGCGGGCCTCATCAGCGGGCGCTACGCCGCGAGGCGGCGGCTCGCCGCTCAGGCGAGGTAGGCGTCGATCACGGCAGCCGCCTTCTCGTGCAGCTCTGCCTCCGATCCGTCGTTCGTGACCACCTCGTCCCAGAGCGACGCGTCGTCGAGCTCGGTCTCGGTGAAGTTCCCGTCGACCGCCGGGTCGAAGCGCCAGCCGGAGGCCGCCCTTCGCTCGTCGGATCGCACGAGGCGGACGACGTGCAGCGAGAAGCGGGGCCGGAGATGGACGAGCTCGACGCGCAGCCGCAGGTCCGTGATGAGCGCCGGCTGCTCACACGCCTCGATGCGATCGCCAACCTCGCGGCAGAAGACGTACGGATCCGCCGCGAGCGCCTCCGTCGTGAGCTGCGTGAGGGCGGGCCGCCAGCGCTCCTTGTAGTCGCGGTCCCCGATCAGCCGCGCGAGCTCGACCTCGACGCCGTTGCCCCGCTGCGCCTCGACGAGCCTGCGCTTGCTCACGTCCGCGAACGCGAACGTCGCGAGCGGCCGGCCTCGTGCGCGCGCGTGCGCGCAGAGCAGCTCTGCAAAGGAGTCCTTGCCGGAGAACCGCTTGCCCGAGACGCACAGCACCCGCTTCATGCGACCGCCTCCGTGCGATTCGTCGGTGAGCTCGGACTCCGGGCCGGACGATAGCCTGCCGCAGCGCGGGCCGGGGGCCGGCCCCTGCGGCTTGCAGTTTCGCAGGTGTGCGTGGCTCGTGCTCGCGCCGGGGGCCAGCGCGTCGGGTCGTTCCGTCACGCCCGATACAATCGCTTTTATCGATTTTCGGACACCATTCAGCCGAATCGACCGATAGGACGAAACCGCCCCGCGCGTCTCGCATCTCAGGGAGCGCTGATGGTCCGAAGGAGTGCGGGATCAACTTCGCGGGCCTGGCGGCCACGGGCGATTTTGCGCTCGCGGCGACTGGAACTTCATCGTGTCGACCTCCGTCGTGGAGCCATCGCGGCTCGGCGCAGGCGCTTGGGAGATTGCTCATGGTTCGAGGAGAGGTTCGGAAGTGGACGCTCGTCGCGGCGGCGGCGCTCGCGCTGTCCGGCC
>CAYHCR010000126.1:0-7872 GCA_964354895.1 uncultured Myxococcales bacterium
CGACATCGAGCGCGACGGGCTTGTCGGTGATCGTGATCGGGATATCGCAGTCGACGGTGCCGCGGATGTCGACCGTGCCCGAGACGTCGAGCTGGCCGTTGAGGCGGAGAATATTGGGCGGCAGCCGCTCGACCCAGATGTTGTCGATGTTCGCCGTGATCGTGCAGCCCGGTCCGGCCACGCCTCCGCAGTAGTCGATCGAGATCACGCAGAGGCCCAGGAAGCAGCCGACCTCGTAGGTCCCGCCCGGCACGGGGAAGGTCAGGCCCCCCGCGATGAACTGGGTGAGGATCTGGTCGAAATTGCTCGAGATGAAGTCGAAGGCCGCCGGCGCGAGGTACGCCTGGATGCCGTCGTAGACGATCGCCTCTTCGGCCAGCGGCGCGTCGGGCGGCAGCGCGCAGCCGCAGCCTCCGCCGCCGGCCGAACAGGCTTCGACCGTACCGAGCGCGAAGAGCGCGACGAAGAGCGTCGCGAGCGCCGACGGACGACGGGTGCGGGTCATGAGACCTCCGGCCGGGACACCGAAGTGACCGGTGTGATGCGGCGCTGAAACCGACGCGCACAGACCGCGCGCCACGAACACGAACACGAAGCGGACAGCGTATCGGCGCGCGACGCTACCGGTCAACGCCGGCGTCCCGACGCGGCGCGGCAGGCCCCCGAACCACACCTCGCTACGGAGCAGCGACGGGGCACGCCGCCGCCAGCGCCGGCAGCTTGCGACGCAGGTACGCGCCGCGCTCGGTCCGCTCGCCGCTCGCCTCATCGAAGAGGGGTGTGCCGCCGGCGTAGAGCGTCCCGGGCGCGTCGCCGAATTCGTTGAGGCCGGCCTTCGCGAGGAACGCGTCGAAGCAGGCGGCCGTCGAGTCGGCGCCGTCCGCCGGCTTCGCGTCCGCCGGCTTCGCGTCCGCCGGCTTCGCGTCCACCGGCTTCGCGTCCGCCGGCTTCGCGTCGACCGGCTTCGCGGCCACCGGCTTCGCGGCCTGCGTGCGCGCCGCCGGCGGGGCGACGGCCTCCGCGCCGCACGCCGACAGCCCCCACGCGACCAGCGCCGCGCGTCCCACGTTCGAGAGGTTCACGCCTTGACTCCCCCTTGGCCCGGCTTCTACTACGGCGCCCCTTCGCGCGCGCAGCCGCGCCCGGCCCCGGAGCCTCACCTGCCGCCTTCGCCCCGCCCCGTGCTCGTCGTCGGCCTCGGTGGCCTCGGCTGCCCCGCCGCGCTGGTGCTCGCGCAGGCCGGCGTCCCGCTCCGCCTGGTCGACGACGACGTGGTGACCGCGTCGAACCTCCAGCGCCAGCTCCTCTTCGATGGCGCCGCTGTCGGTCGCGGCAAGCTCGCCGCCGGCGCCGACCGACTCCGCGCGTTCGCCCCCGCGGCCGTCCTCGAGCCGATCGAGGCGCGCTTCACGGCCGCGAACGCCGAGGCGCTCCTGCAGGGCTGCTCGCTCCTCCTTGACGGGTCGGACAACTTCCCGACGCGCTTCCTCGCCAACGACAGCGCGATGCGCGCAGGTCTGCCGCTCGTCCACGGCGCCGTGCTGGCGTTCACCGGCCAGGTGCTCGTCGCGGTCCGAGGCCGCGGCGCCTGCTACCGCTGCCGCTTCGAGGCGCCGCCGCCGTCCGGCGAGATCCCGAGCTGCGCCGAGGCGGGCGTGCTCGGCGCGCTCTGCGGCGTGGTCGCGAGCGCGATGGCCGCCGCGGCGCTCCGGCTGCTGGCGGGCTCCTTCGCGGACGCGGGTCGCCTCCAGCGCTTCGACGGCCTCGCGTTCACCGCCCGCACCACCTCGCTGCGCGCGCGCGGCGACTGTCCGGCGTGCGGCGCGGAATCGTTCGCGACGCTCGATCCGGCCCGCTACGAGCCCGACGGGGAGGCCTGCGCGTGACGACCGACACGGAGCTCGACATCCGCCCGTACGTCTGCCCGATGACGTGGGTCCGCGTGAAGCTGGCGCTCGAAGCGCTCCCCGCCGGCGCGCGCCTGACCGTGCTGCTGCGCGGGAGCGAGCCGCTGCGAAACGTGCCGCGCTCCGCCGCAGCCGAGGGGCACCTCGTCGAGCCGCCGACGCCGCTCGACGACGGCAGCGGCGACCACCGACTCGTCCTCGTGAAGCAGTGCTGACCGAGCCGCAGATCGAGCGCTACGCGCGCCACGTGCTGCTGCGCGAGGTCGGCGGCGTCGGCCAGCAGCGCCTCCTCGACGGCGCCGTGCACCTGCACGACTCGACGAGCGCGCTCGGCTGGGCCACCTGCTACCTGGTGCTCGCGGGCGTCGGTCGCCTCTCGATCGCGCCGGGGCTCGTGGTTCCGGCCGATGGCTTCGGTCCGCTCCTGCCGTCCCGGGAGGCCGGCCGGCGACTCGCCGACGCCCTCCCCGCCGCGCTCGCCGCGTTCAACCCCGACGTGACGCTCGTGCCCGAGCGACCGACCTCCGCCCTGTTCCTCGCGGAGGCGCCCGTCAGCGGCCCCGGCGTATGGCTCCGCGCCAGCGGCGGCCACGCGCTCGCCGCCGCGACGCCACCCGTGGGACCTTGCGGGACGTGCGCCGCCGCGCTCTTCGGCCGCAGCCGCGCGACGCCCGCCGCCGACGCCCTCGCCGGCTCGCTCGGAGCGACGATCCTGCTCACAGGCCTCGCGGCCGCGACCCCATCGCCGTCCCACGTGCTCCACGGCGGACCCGACGGCCTCGTCACGATCGTGCTGCGCGACTGCGCGCATCCCCGCTGATCGATTTCGGGTCAGGACGCACGATTTTCGTTGTTTGGCGAGGGCGTTATTGCTATCAGGAACGACTTTTCGCGCGCCCGACGGCCTCGCGCCCCACTTCCGGGGAGGAGTCCGGGACGCGCCTTGGGAGGGATACATGCAGCCGCAGCCTGGCTTCATCCTCTGGCTCACCGGCATGGGCCTCACCGGCAAGTCGACGCTCGGTGAGTTCATCACACCTCGGCTCACGATGATCGGTCGCAAGGTCGAGTTCCTCGACCACGACGACGTCGCCGAGATCCTCTACAAAAACAGCAGCTTCCCAGACGGCTCGCGCGAGGCGCTCGACGTCCAGGTGCGCCGGCTCGGTTGGCTCGCGCGGCTGCTCTCGAAGCAGGGCACGATCGCGATCGTGGCGCATCCCTCGCCGTACCGCGAGGTGCGGGACGAGCAGCGCCGCCAGTCGCAGCGCTACGCCGAGGTCTTCGTGGACTGCCGGCTCGAGCGGCTCATGGAGCGCGACGGCAAGGGCTACATCAAGAAGGCGCTCGCCGGCGAGCTCCCGAACCTGATCGGGGTCTCGGCGCCGTTCGAGCCGCCGAACAACCCTGAGATCCGCGTCAACACCGACACCGAGCGGGTCGAGGAGAGCGCGGCGCGCGTCTTCGACAAGCTCCTGTCGCTGACCTGGGTCAACAAGAAGGAGCACGAGCTGCTCGTCGGCAACTCGCGGACCGCGCGGCCGAAGACGGCGGAGAAGCTCGACCCGAAGGCCGCGGGCAAGAAGGGTTCGGCGAAGGGTGAGCCGAAGAAGCCGGAGGCTGCGGCCGACAAGGCGCCCGACAGGAAGGCGGAGAAGAAGGCCGCCAAGGCCGAGCCGAAGACCGAGCCGAAGGCCGAGAAGAAGGCGGAGAAGAAGGCCGCCAAGGCGGAGCCGAAGGCGGAGAAGAAGGCTGAGAAGAAGGCCGCCAAGGCCGAGCCGAAGGCTGAGCCGAAGGCCGAGAAGAAGGCAGAGAAGAAGGCCGCCAAGGCTGAGAAGAAGGCAGAGAAGAAGAAGGGCAAGAAGTAGCGCGTGGCGAACGTCCACGCCGCGGCCGAGCAGGAGGCGCTGGAGCTGGCCTCCTCGCTTGCGCCGCAGCTGGCGGCGCTCCGAGAGCGGATCCGCGCCACGGGCGGCGCCCTCATCGCGTTCTCCGGCGGCGTCGACTCCGCGCTGGTGCTCAAGATCGCCGTCGACGTGCTCGGCCCGAAGGCCGTGGCGCTCACGGCGATCTCCCCCTCGGTCCCGCCACGTGAGCGGGACGCCGCAGCAGCGCTGGGGTTGGCGCTCGGCGCCACGCACCTGTTCGTCGAATCCCACGAGCTCGACGACCCCTCGTACGCCGCGAATCCCACGAACCGCTGCTATTTCTGCAAGTCCGAGCTCTACGACCTCTGCCGTCGCGAGGCCGATCGGCTCGGGCTCCCCGCGATCCTCGACGGCTTCAACGTCGAGGACAGCGGCGACCACCGCCCGGGGCGTCGCGCGGGCGAGGAGCACCGCGTGCTCTCGCCGCTGCTCCTCGAGGGCCTCGGCAAGCGCGAGATCCGGGCGCTCTCGCGAGGGCTCGGGCTGCCCACGTGGGACAAGCCGCAGCTCGCCTGCCTCGCCTCGCGGCTGCCGTACGGCCTCGCGGTGACGGAGGCGCGGCTCGGTCAGGTCGCGCGCGCCGAGGAGGCGCTGCAGGACCTCGGCCTCCGCATCTTCCGGGTGCGCCACCACGACGAGATCGCGCGGCTCGAATTCGCGGCGCCGGAGCTGGCGCGTCTGTTCGGCGACGTCGAGCTGCGCGAGCGCGTGCTCGCGGCGGTCAAGGCGCAGGGGTACCGCTTCGTCGCGCTCGATCTGGAGCCTTTCCGCTCGGGCCGGATGAACGATGGTCTGGTGACGGCGCGGCTGCCCGTGATCGCCTGACGTTCCGATACCCGTCCCCGCCGGGCCCAGCTAGCATCCCGCCGCCATGACCGCCGAACCCCTGGGGGACGCGCAGCCCTCGATCGATCGCCGCGCGCTGGCGGTCCGAACGGCGCTCCTGCGCCACGGGCTCGTCCCGGAGGTCGAGGACGACGAGGGCTGGCTCGGACGCAAGTTCGTCACCCGGGCGCGCGCGTTGTTCTGGGCTCGGCTCTCGTTCCTGCTGATCGGGTTCGCGATGCTCGCGGTGCCCGTCTGGCGGCAGTCCTTCGGTCTGACCGGCCTCGCCTACGTCGTCTACGTCGCGATGCTGCTCTACACGGTCGCCAACTACCTCGTGGTCGAGCATCCGACCGCCGGCCGGATCGTCACCTTCCTCACGCTCTGCTCCGACACGCTCGTCGTCGTCTACCTGATCGTGGCCTCCGGCGGCCTGCGCTCGCCCCTGCTCGCGACCGAGCTCATGCTGACGACGATCTTCTGCATCCTCTTCCCGAAGCCGCTGATGGTGCTGCCACCGCTGCTCACGCTGCCGGTGATCGCGCGCATCGACCAGCTCCTCGGCGGGACGGGCCGCTCGATCGTCGAGGACTTCTTCACGCTGCTCTGGTTCTCGGCGCTCAACTTCGTGATCGTCTACGTGATCGTCTTCCTCAACGGGCGGGAGGACGCCCGCCACAAGGAGGTCCTCCACCTGCATCGCGAGCTGCAGGATCTGGCGGTCATCGAGGAGCGCTCGAGGCTCGCGCGTGACATCCACGACGGCCTCGGAGCCTCGCTCTCGGGCCTCATCATCCAGGCCGAGTACCTCACGACGATCGCGCCCGAAGGCGCCGCCCGCCAGGAGGCGATCGAGCTGCGCGCCACCGCCGAAGAGGCGATCGACGAGCTGCGCCGCTCGCTGAAGATGATGCGCGAGGACTTCGATCTCGAGCAGGCCGCGGAGGATCACTGCCGGACGTTCGAGGGGCGCAGCCGCGTGCCGATCTCGTTTCACCGGCGCGGACCGCCGCAGTCGATCGCGCCCGAAGGCCAGCTCTCGCTCTTCCGGGTGCTGCAGGAGGCGCTGAGCAACGCCGCCAAGCACGCGCAGCCGACGAAGATCGAGGTGACGATCGCCTTCGAGCCGCACGGCTGCACGCTCATCGTCAAGGACGACGGCCGCGGCTTCGACGCGAAGGTCGGCAAGCCGGGCCACTACGGCCTGCTCAACATGCGCGAGCGCGCGAAGAAATGCGGGGGCGAGGTCGAGGTCCGCAGCCAGCCGGGCGCGGGCGCCGAGATCACGCTGACCGTACCGTACCGAGAGAACGCCCCGATCACGGGAGAGGTGCTGGGATGACGACGCCGAGTGACGCGAGGATCCGCCTCTTCGTAGTGGAGGATCAGGTCAAGATCCTCAAGTCCCAGCTCAAGCTGCTCGAGAGCTCGCCCGTGCTCGAGGTGGTCGGAACGGCGCTCTCCGGCGAGGAGGCGCTGCCGGAGATCGACCGGCTCCAGCCGGACGTCGTGCTCTGTGATCTGCAGCTGCCGGGGATCTCCGGCATCGAGATCACGCGGCGGGTGAAGGCGAAGAGCCCGAAGATCGAGCTGCTGATCTTCACGATCTTCGAGGAGGAGGAGAAGGTCCTCGACGCGATCAAGGCGGGCGCCTCGGGCTACCTGCTCAAGGGCGCGACCGCGGACAAGATCGTCGAGGCGATCCAGGACGTGCGCGCGGGCGGGACCGTGATCCAGCCCTCGCTCGCCCGACGACTGCTCAAGCACTTCGCGGTGCCGGAGCAGGCACCGACCAGTGCGCCGACCTCCCCCGTCCGGCCCCTGGCGGTCGAGGAGGAGGGGAAGTCCCTCAGCAACCGGGAGACCGAGATCCTCCGGCTCATCGCGAAGGGCCTGAGCAACCAGGAGGCGGCGCACGTGCTGACGCTGAGCAAGGCCACGATCCGCACGCACCTCGAGCACATTTACCACAAGCTCGAGGTCACCAACCGTGTCGAGGCCGTCACCGAGGGCATCCGCAAGGGCATCATCGACATGTAGGCGGGCGCGGAGCGGCGCGCGTCAGCCCGCGCAGATCGAGCGGCCGGCCTCGTCGCCCGGCAGCGCGCGGCAGAGCCGACCCTCGGGACAGCGCTGCGGGTCGGCCGTGCAGTTCGGCCGGCAGACCAGCCCGCCGGCGCCCTCGTCCACGCAGATCGCGTCGGGCTCGCAGAACCGCCAACGCTCGGGATCGCACGGCGCGTCCACGGGCTCGGGCGCCATGCAGACGCCGCTGGTCCGCTCGCCGGCGACGACCGGGACGCACGAGCGCCCGGCCTCGCAGCCCGCCGCCGTGGAGGGATCGCACCGGACGAAGCAGCGGCCCTCGAGCCCCTCGGCGGTCACCACGCAGCTCTCTCCGGCGCCGCAGAAGCGCGTCACGAGGTCGCAGGTGCCGTCGATCGTGGGCGCGACACAGAGACCTGCGTCGGCGTCGGCGAAGAAGTCCGTGCACTGCGTGGCGGGATCGGCGCAGCTCGCCGGCTCCGACGGCCGGCAGCGCTCCCAGCAGCGCCCCTCGCCGGGCAGATCCGGATAGCAGAGCACGGACCGCTCGCCCTCCCCGGCGCAGAACACGAGCTGCGACGCGTCGCAGGCCTCGCCGACGGTGGAGGCGCCCGCGCAGAAGCCTCGGGGCACGTCGGCGTCACCGGCGCCGTACCAGCGAAAGCAGGTCGCCTCCGCGCAGTCGGAGATCGCGTCGCAGCCGGGGACGCAGCGCAGGCCGCCGTCCTCCAGCGTCGGAGCGCCGATCGGCAGGCAGTAGAGCGCGCCTTCGCACTCGCCGTGATTCGTGCAGCTCTGCGCCGCCCTCCGGTCGCGGGGTCCAGGCGGCTTGTCAGGGAATGGATAGGGGCTCGGGCCGTCGCTCCCACCGCCGGGCGCGGCCTCACCCGACGCGGCCGCAGACTCATCGAACGAGCCGCACGCAGACCACGAGAGCGCGACGACGAGGAGGGCCGACAGCGTGCTGCGGTGGTCCGACATCGAGGCCTCTCCCCTTCCCTCGGTGGGAAGTCCAGCATCGTAGCGCGGGAGTCGGGCGCGATGGATCTCTCGGAAATTCGAGGGCCGGCCCGCGCACGACCCCTTGAAAAACCGCGGGGCCCCTGCGTCGCCGCAGGAGCCCCATGGTCTCTACCGCCTCGGGTCGCTATCGCCTCGCCACTCCC
>CAYHCR010000127.1:0-7866 GCA_964354895.1 uncultured Myxococcales bacterium
GCGGCAGGGTGTCCTCGATGGCGAGCGCCTCGGCCGCCTGCGCCTCGGCGGTGAGAGGCTCCTTCGGGCGCCCGCCGGGCCGTCGTCGATCGTTGCCTCGCCGTCCGTCCGCGCGGCACCCGCGAGGATCTTCACCACGCGCCCGACCCGCCGTAGGCTGCGCGCTTCGTCCATTCTGCTCCGGAGTCCCGATGCGTCACGCGCTGCTGCCGCTGCTCTGCACCCTCCTCGTCGCCTGCGGCCGCGGCGATGGCTACGGCGTCGATCGCGTCGACGACGGCACGACGCCGCAGCCGGCGCACACCGAGATCGATCGGCTCGCGATCGTCCCCGAGACGATCGTCGCGTTCGTGGGCGAGGAGACGACGATCAGGGTGTGGGGGCGCTACCTCGGCGGCTGGAAGCCCCTCGTCGACGACGGCTCGCTCGGGTTCTCCACGGAGGGCGACGCCTTCCGCTTCAACGGGCTCGCCGTGCAGGGGCTCGTGGAGGGCACCGGCGTGCTGCGCGTGACCCGCGGCCGGCTCACCGCCGAGGCGCCCGTCGTGATCCAGGCCGCGCGGCGCCCGACCGCGATCGCCATCGGCCCGGCGCCGCTCGTCCTCTCCGTCGGCGGAATGGAAGCACTGCGGGTCATCGCGACCTTCGACGACGGTTCGGCCGGGTCGATCGACGGCGATCCGCAGCTGACGCTCTCCGTCTCCGGCGACGCGGCGAAGCTCGACGGGGAGACGATCGTCGGCGTCGCGGCCGGCGAGGCCCGCGTGACCGCGAGCTGGCAGGGACTGCAAAGCTTCCTCGGCGTCCGCGTGATCGCGCCGGAGCGGGAGCTCGTCTGGCTCGAGGTGACGCCCGCGCAGAGCTCCCTCTCGCCCGGTGAGACGCTGCGCCTGACGGTCACCGGGCGACTCTCGGACGGCACGCCGGTCGATCTCTCGCGCGCCTCCTCCGGCACGCGCTACTTCTCCTCTGCGGCCGACGTGCTCGAAGATCGGGGCGACGGGCTCTTCTTCGCGGTCGCCCCGGGCGAGACGCAGCTGCAGGTGACGAACGGCGACGTCGAAGCCTTCGCGTACGTCGCCGTGCAGGGCGACGTCGAGCGCAAGGCGATCGGCATTGAGGTCGAGCCGCAGGAGCTCGTCCTCGAGGCAGGCGAGTGGACCGCGCTCCGCGTCACGGCGCTCTACGACGACGGCTCGCGCGCCGACGTGACGCGCCTGGCCACCTACGTCGTCGAGGAGATCGCACCGTTCGAGGTCACGGCGGACGGCCAGCTCACCGCGCTCGGCCCCGGCTTCGGCTGGGTCTACGTCTTCTACGACGGCTACGAGGCCGCCGTGGCGGTCGAGGTCCTCGGCGCCCAGCGCACGTTGATCGGCTTCGGCCTCAACCCGGACCGCCTCGAGCTCTCACGCGGCGAGGTCGCACAGATCATGGCGATCGGCACCTGGTCGGACGGCTCGCAGGAGGATCTCGCGTGCGCGTCGTTCTGGGAGTCGAGCGACCGACGCGTCGCCGACGTGAGCGCGGGCTGCGGCGTGCTCTTCGCGGGGCGACCGGGCGAGGCGATCGTCACCGCCTTCTCGCCCGACGGCGCCTTCTCCGCAGAGCTGCGCGTCGCCGTGCTCCGCCGCTGATCGTCACCCGGGACGCAGGGCCCAGAGCAGCGCCTCCCGGTTGCCAGCGGGGCCGTCGATCGACGCGTCGACGATCCCGCGCACCTCGACGCCCAGCCCGCGGCAGGCCTTCGTCACCTTCTCGATCGTCAGGGCGCGCACGCTCTCGTCGCGCACCACGCCGCCCTTGCCGACGTGCTCCGGGCCTGCCTCGAACTGCGGCTTCACGAGCATGACGAGCTGGCCGCCGGGCTTCACGAGCTCGATCGCCGCCGGCAGCACGAGCGTCAGCGAGATGAAGCTCAGGTCCATGACCGCGAGGTCGAAGGCGGCCGCGCCGAGCTCCACCAGCGTCACCTGCCGCGCGTTGATCCGCTCGTAGCTGGTCACGCGCGGATCCTGGCGCAGCTTCTCGTGGAGTTGGCCGCGGCCGACGTCCACGCAGACGACGTCCAACGCGCCCCGCTGCAGGAGGCAGTCGGTGAAGCCCCCCGTCGACGCGCCGAGATCGACGCAGCGCAGGCCGGTCACGTCGATGTGGAAATGATCGAGCGCGCCCTCGAGCTTGAGCCCGCCCCGGGAGACGAACCGGAGGCCAGGCCCCTTGAGGCGCAGCGCTTTCTCTACGTCGACGAGCTGGCCCGGCTTGTCGATCCGCTGATCGCCCGCGACGACGAGGCCGGCGATCACGAGCGCGTGGGCCTTCGCGCGCGACTCCGCGAGGCCGCGCTCCACCAGCAATTTGTCGATCCGCTCCCGCTTCGGCACGCCGGTCAGCGTACGACGGCGGCGGGCCTGCGTCCCGGTCGATCCGCGCAGAGCGTGCGAACCGCCGCGGCGATCCCGACGGCGTCGAGCCCGAGCGCCGATTTCTGGTGCTCCGAATTTCCATGCTCGATGAACCGATCCGGCAGTCCGAGCCGGCGCACCTTCGCCTCGAGGCCGCGGTCCTGCAGCAGCTCGAGCACCGCCGAGCCGAAGCCGCCCGGGAGGCAGCCCTCCTCGGCCGTGACGATCCGCCCGCACTGCTGCGCGAGCTCACAGAAGAGCGCCTCGTCGAGCGGCTTCACGAAGCGCGCGTCGACGACCGTGACCCGCAACCCTTCCGCCTGCAGCACCTTCGCCGCGTCGACCGCGGCGTGCACGAGCGTGCCGACCGCGAGCACCGCGACGTCGGCCTGCGGGCCCCCCGGCACCACGACGCGCGCCTTTCCGACCTCGAGCACCGTCGGAGTCCGCAGCGTCACGCCGAGGCCCGCGCCGCGCGGATAGCGGAAGGCCGACGGCCCCGGCAGCGCGAGCGACGTCTCGAGCATGTCGCGCAGCTCCTGCTCGTCCGAGGGCGCCATGACGACGAGGTTCGGGATGCAGCGCAGGTACGCGAGATCGAAGGCGCCCTGGTGGGTCTTGCCGTCGGCGCCGACGAGCCCGCCGCGGTCGAGCGCGAAGGTGACGGGGAGCTCCTGCAGCGCGACGTCGTGGACGATCTGGTCAAAGGCCCGCTGCAGGAACGTCGAGTAGATCGCGCAGATCGGCCGCAGTCCTTCACACGCGAGGCCCGCCGCAAAGGTGACCGCGTGCTGCTCCGCGATGCCGACGTCGTAGACGCGATCCGGGAAGCGCTCCTTGGTCCGCACGAGCCCGGTGCCCTCGAGCATCGCCGCGGTGATCGCCACGACGTTCGCGTCGCGCGCCATGCGCTCCGAGACCGCGTCGGCGAAGAACTCCGTGAAGCTCGGGATCGTCGACTTCGTCGCCGTCGATCGACCCGTCGCGATGTCGAAGTTCGTGAAGCCGTGGCCGCGGGTCTTGAGATCCGCCTCGGCGGCCGCGTAGCCCTTCCCCTTGGTGGTGCGCGCGTGGACGAGCACGGGGCCGTCGACCTTCTCGAGCCGGCGCAGGACGTCGATCAGCGCCTTGGGATCGTGGCCGTCGACCGGGCCGACGTACTGGAAGCCCAACCCCTCGAAGAGGATGCCGGGCGTCAGCAGCGCCTTGCCGGCGTCGAGCACGCGACGGAGCCCGGCGATCGCGTCCTCGCCGCGCGGCAATACATGCAACACTTCCTTCACGTCGTGGCGCAGCCGGTTGAAGGTGTCGCCCGCGAATTTCTTGCTGAACCACGCGCTCATCGCCCCGACGTTGGGGCTGATCGACATGTCGTTGTCGTTGAGCACCACGATCAGATCGCGCTCGAGATAACCGGCCTGGTTGAGCCCCTCGAAGGCGACGCCGCCGGTCATCGCGCCGTCGCCGACGATCGCGACGACCTTGCCGGTCTCGCCCTTGAGCCGGCGCGCCTCGATCATGCCGAGCGCCGCGGAGATCGCCGTGGAGGCGTGGCCGACGCCGAAGGCGTCGTGCGGCGATTCGGCGCGCTCCGGGAAGCCGGCGAGGCCGCCCGCCTTGCGGATCGTGCGGAAGCGATCGCGCCGGCCCGTCAACAGCTTGTGCGCGTAGG
The DNA here is from genome assembly GCA_964354895.1 of uncultured Myxococcales bacterium. Taxonomy (GTDB): domain Bacteria; phylum Myxococcota; class Myxococcia; order Myxococcales; family Vulgatibacteraceae; genus CAYHCR01. Next base: position 4,078 of record CAYHCR010000127.1, read on the forward strand.
CCTGATGGCCGACGTCCCAGACGAGCCGATCGTGGGGCGAGTCGAAGACGTAGTGCAGCGCGACGATCAGATCGACGGCGCCGAGCGAGGCGCCGAGGTGTGCGCCCGAGCCGGCGGCGCAGGTCGCGATGATCTCGTCGCGCAGCTCGCGGCAGAGCGTCGGGAGCTGCTCCTCGGTGAGGCGCTTGAGATCCGCGGGGCCGTGGATCGACTCGAGCAGGGACATTCGGGCTCCGAACGGGGGCGTCACCGACGCCGATTCACGGAAGAATGCGCGAGCTGGCGGAGCGTTTCGGCGGCGGGCCCGAGCCCATCCAGGGCGGCCAGGGCGGCGTCGCGGGCCTCGTCGGCCTTGCGACGCGCGGCCTCGAGGCCGAGCAGCGCGGGGTAGGTCGGCTTGCCCTTCTGCGCGTCGCCGCCGCCGGCCTTGCCCATCGCGGCGGGATCGCCCTCGACGTCCAGCAGATCGTCGGCGATCTGAAAAGCGAGGCCGAGCGCGGCGCCGAAGCGCGCAAAGCGCTGCAACAGCGCGGGGTCGGCGCCGGCGGCGATCGCGCCGCCTTCGACCGCGACGGCGAGCAGCGCCCCGGTCTTCTTCCGGTGCAGCGCCTCGATCTCGGCCAGCGCGGGCAGGGGCGCGCCGGAGGAGAGCCGGCCCTCCTGATCGAGATCGAGCTGCTGGCCTCCGACCATCCCCGCCGCGCCCGCGGCGCGCGCGAGCCGCCCGACGAGCGCGAGCCGCACCGGCTCCGGACCGTCCGCGAGCGCGACGAACGCCTCCGTCAACAGCGCGTCGCCCGCGAGGATCGCCGTCGCCTCGTCGAACCTGCGATGGACGGTCGGTCGACCGCGCCGCAGATCGTCGTCGTCCATCGCCGGCAGGTCGTCGTGCACGAGCGAATAGGTGTGGATCGCCTCGATCGCCACCGCGAAGTCGCGCGCCGGTCGCGACGCGGGCTCCCCACCCGCCGCCTCGCAGGCGGCGAGCGCGAGCACCGGGCGCAGCCGCTTGCCTCCGCCGAGGAGCGCCCAGGCCATCGCGTCGTGCAGCCGTGCAGGGGTCGCCTCCCGGCGGGCCGCCAGGAAGCATTGCAGCTCGCCCTCGATGAGGGCCGCGAGCGCCTCGGGCGCGGCGCTCACGTCCGGGCCGACCGCGCGGCGAGCAGCTCGGCGATCCGCTTCACGAGCTGGCCGACGTCGACCGGCTTGCGGAAGTAGTCCGACGCGCCCGCCGCCATACCCCGCTCGACGTCCGCGGGCGCGCGCCTCGCGCTGACGAACACGACCGGGATGTCCTGAAATTCCTCGTTCTTCTTGATCGATCGGCAGAGCTCGAAGCCGTCGATCCAGCTCATCATGACGTCGAGCAGGATCAGATCGGGGCGGTCGACGTGGAGCGTCGAGACGAGCTTGAGCCCGTTCGCCGCCTCGCGGACCTCGTAGCCCTCCAGCTCGAGCGCGAGCTTGATCATCTCGCGGGAGTCGCGATCGTCGTCGACGATGATGATGCGGGGCTTCTCGGCGGACATGGCTCGCCTCAGAACGGGACGTCGTCGTCGTCGTCGGTGCCGGCGGACTTCGCGGGCCGGCCCTTCTTCGGCGTCGCCGCCTCGGCGGCAGGGGGATCGAGCGGCACGATACGATCGCCGGCGAGCAACTGCTCCACGCGCTTCTCCGCTGCGTCCAGCCGCGCTTCGGCCGCCTGAGAGAGGCGCACGCCGCGCTCGAAGGCCGCGAGCGACTCCTCGAGGGACAACGCGCCGCCCTCCAGCGTCGCGACGACGCCGTCGAGCTCCGCCACCAAGGCCTCGTACGGCACGGCCGCGAGCTCTTCAGAGGCTGCGGCGGGGCGCTTCTCCTTCGCCATGCGACCTCCGGCTCGGTGACTCGGCGCTCGACGAGTGGCGCTGGAGCTGCCGCGCTGGACCTGCTGCGCCGCGCGCTCCGCGCGCCGCACTCCTCAAGGGTGGCGGGTTGTAGCCGCGTCGACGGGGCCGGTCAAACTCCGCGGCGAGAGGGAGCCGGACCGATCGCCGCGACCTCGAGCGCGCCGTCGCCGAGCTCCAGACGGAGTCGTTCGCCAACTGCCACCTCGGCGGCCCGGGAGAGGACGCGGCCATCGGACCGAAAGGCGACGGCGTACCCCCGGGCCAGCACCGCCAGCGGCGAGAGCGCGTCGAGGTGCCCGACGACCGATGCGAAGGCGCGGCGCCGACGCTGAAGGGACGCCTGCGCGCCAGCCTGCAGCGATGCCTTTGCGTGCAGGAGCGCGAGCCGGGCGGGCGCGAGGCGTGGGAGGCCCGCCGGCGCTGCGAGCCGCTCCCGCTGCCTCGAGGCGTCGGCACGAAGCTTGTGGAGCCGTTCGGGCGCCGCGCGGACGAGTCGCACGCGCAGCGCAGAGGCTGTCGCCCGATCCCGCCGCAACCGCGCGGCGGGGTGCTGCTCGGCGAGCGTCGCGGCGCTGGCCTGCTGCGCGCGCCGCAGCGCTTCAAGGCGCGCCCGCAGCGCGAGCTCCAGCGATTGCCTTCGTCCATCGAGCGCGAGCCGCTCCTGCGCGACGACCGAGCCGGGATCCCCGAGCCGCAACGTCCGATGCCGGAGGGCGTCGCGCTGACCGAGGAGCCCGCCTGCCTGCTGGCGCGTCAGCCGGCGCAGCTGCACGGCGAGTCGTTCGCGGAGCTCCTGCTCGACCGGCGCGAGGCGCTCGGCCGCAGCAGAAGGCGTCGCCGCGCGGTGATCCGCGACGAAGTCGGCGATCGTGAAGTCGACCTCGTGCCCGACGGCTGACACGACGGGCTTCGGACACGCGGCGATCGCGCGGGCGAGCGCTTCGTCGTTGAAGCAGGAGAGGACCTCCAGCGAACCGCCGCCTCGCGTCAGCACGATCACGTCGACCAACGGGAAGCGTTGCAGCCTCTGAAGCCCTGCGAGGATCTCCGCCGCGGCGCCGACGCCCTGTACACGCGCGGGCGCGACGAAGACCGGCAGGCCGGGAAAACGGTTGTGCAGCACGCGGAGGAAGTCGCGGATCGCCGCGCCCGTCGGGCTCGTCACCACGCCGATGCCGCGCGGGAGGAACGGGAGCGGCCGCTTGCGGGCGCCCTCGAACAGCCCCTCCTTCGCGAGCTTCTGCTTGAGCTGCTCGAACGCGAGCGCGAGCGCGCCCTGCCCGACCGGCTCGAGCCCATCGCAGATCAGCTGCGCATCGCCGCCCTGCTCGTAGAACGAGACGCGGCCCCTCGCGACGACCGCGAGTCCGTCCTTGAGCGGGAAGCCCAGCGCCCGCAGCGGTCCCTTGAAGAGCACCGCGCGCAGCTGCGCGCCCGCCTCCTTGAGGGTGAAGTAGGCGTGGCCGCTGCCGGGCGTGCGCAGGTTTGACACCTCCCCCCGGACGTGGAGGCTCGAGAAGCCCTCCTCCAGCGAGCCCCGCAGGCGGCGGGCGAGCTCGGCGACGCCGAGGACCTCCGGGCCCGCGGCGAGCGGCCGCGGCGCGGAATGGGCGGCCGGCGCGAGGCCCGCGGCCGAGAGGAACCGCGCGGCGCGCGCGGCGGAGGGAGACAGCGGCGCTGAGGGCGCGGCAGGCAGCGCGGCCGGCGCGACGACGGCGGCCGGCGACGCGGGCGCAGCCGACGCCTCGGGCGAGGCGCGGCCACCGAAGAGATCGAGCTGGCTGCGGGCCTCTTCGCTCACGGGCAGGTGACGGGGCAATCACCCACCGGGTCCCGGAGGATGACGCGCACGCCCTGCTCCGGCGTGGGGAAGGCGGGAACGCCGGCCTGCTCGCAGAGC
>CAYHCR010000128.1:0-7864 GCA_964354895.1 uncultured Myxococcales bacterium
AACGGCGGCTCCGGCGGCGACGGCTCCGGCGGCAACGGCTCCGGCGGCAATGGCACGGGCGGCACCGGCGCGCTGACGTGCATCGACCGCGAGCCGGAGGGCGTGATCGGCTCCTGCGTCTACACGGACATGGGCTTCTGCGCGGCGTGGTTCGGCACGTTCACGGGCGACGTCGCGGACTGGCAGGCGCCCTGTGAGGACCAGCCCGGCGTCTGGACGACCGGCGCCGCGTGCGACACCGCGAACATGCTCGGCGCGTGCAAGTCGACGAGCGAGGGCCTCACCGTCACCACCGTCTACTATCCGGGCGGCATCGTCAGCGACACCGCGATGGCCACGGAGATGTGCACCGACTCCGCCGCCTCCTGCCAGGAGTTCATCGCGCCCTGACGCGCCGGGGCCCGCTGCTCTACACTCGGCCCCGACCATGCTGACGCGCCTGCCCGCAGAGCTGCTCTGGCGCGGTGATCCTCCGGGATCGCCGCGCCTGTCGCTGACGTTCCTGGGCACCGCCGGCTTCGTGCTCGAGGCGGACGGTCGCACGCTCGTGCTCGATCCCTTCGTCACGCGCCCGGGCCTGCTCGCGACGGGGCTCACACGACTCGTCTCGGACGAAGAGAAGTTGCGCAGGTATCTGCCCCGCGCCGACGACGTGCTCGTCGGCCACTCCCACCACGATCACGTGCTCGACGCGCCCGCGCTCTGCCGGCAGACCGGCGCCCGCCTCATCGGCTCGCGCGACGTCTGCAACGTCGGCCGCGCCGCAGGACTGCCCGAGGCGCAGCTCGTGCAGACCGCCGGCGGAGAGGCGATCGCCTCGGGCCCGCTCACGGTGCGCGGCCTGCCAAGCCGCCACGGCAAGGTCTACTTCGGCCGCGTCACGCTGCCCGGCACGATCGACGTGCCGCCGCCCTGGCCGCCGCGCCTCACGGACCTCCGACACGGCCTCGTCCTCAACTGGCACGTGCAGGCCGCCCACGCGTCCGTCGTCCACATCGACAGCGCCGACTTCCTGCCTGCAGAGCTGCGCGGGATCACCTGCGACGTGCTCTGTCTCTGCGCGATCGGCCGCGCGCACAGGCCGCGCTACGTCGAGGAGGCCGTCTCGCTCCTCAAGCCCCGCTACGTCGTCGCCTGTCACTGGGACTGGTTCTTCACGCCGATCGAGGCGCCGCCGCGCCTGCTGCCGAGCGTCGATCTCCCCGGCTTTTGCAGGGAGATCGAGGCCGCCGGCGCGACGCCGGTCGTGTTGCCGTTCTTCGGTCGCTTCACCCTTTGATCGATCCGGCGAATCCTCTGCGCCCGCGGTTGGCTCCGAGCCTCGTGCGCCACGCCCTCCTCCTGCTCCCGCTGTTGCTCGCCGCCTGCGCCTCCGGCGAAGCGCCGACGCCCACCGACGAAGAGGCGCAGGCGATGCTGCGGCTGGTGCGTCGCTCCGGTGAGCTCGTCGCGCTGATCGAAGAGGAGCGCGGGCTCGCGGAGCGGGCCGAGGGGATCCCGCTCACGCCCGACGATCGCGCCCGCGTGCTGTCGTTGTGGGCGACGATGATCGATCACGACCTGGCCTTCCGCTCCTTCACCGATCGCTTCCTGTCGAACTGGAGCGACGCAAAAGGAGAGGGGAAGGAGCGCGCGCTCGTCGTCGGCCTCGCCGCCCACGCCGCAAAGCTGCGCGCCGCCGCGACCCTGCTCTCCTTCACGCTCGATCACGACGCGCTCCGGCTCACGCTCAACGAGGCGAGCGATGACTTTGGCGTCGCGGCCAACCACCTCGATCGGATCGCGATCGAGACCTCGACGCCGCAGGCGCAGCTGATGCTCGAGATCGGCCTGACCTCGCTGGACCGCCGCTTCGAGAACCTCCGGGCGCAGAAGAACGCCGACGATTTTCTGGAGCTCCACGACGACGTGATCGCCGAGGCCGAGGCTGCGCAGGCGCTGCTCAACCGCTACGGCTCGACGATCGCGCGCGAGACGATCTGGATCGTCGCGAACAACCAGCTGCAGCTGCTGATCGACCCGCTCGCGGAGGAGATCGCGCTGTGGCTCGGCAACACCCGCAGCCGCAGCGGCGGCGACAGCCTCATCTCCCGCGCGCAGCTGGACGCGCTGGTGCCACGCCTGCGTCCGGGCGATCTCTTCCTCGAGCGCCGCAATTTCTACCTCTCGAACCTCGGGCTGCCCGGCTTCTGGCCGCACGCAGAGCTGTACATCGGCACGCCGGAGGACTGGGCGACGCAGCTGGACACGGATGCGGCCGTACAGGAGGTCTTCCCCGACGGCCTCGCGGACGCGCTGCGGCGGCAGTACCCGGGCGCGTGGGCGGCCTTCGCCGCGCCGGCCGCCGACGGCGATCCGCACCGCGTGCTGGAGGCGATCTCCGAGGGCGTCGTCTTCTCCAGCCTCTGGGAGGCGGCGGGCGCCGACTACCTCGGGGTCCTGCGCCCGCGCCGCACGCCGCTCGAGCGCGCGCGCGCCCTGCAGCGGGCCTTCTCGCACGTCGGCAAACCGTACGACTTCGACTTCGATTTCCTCACGCAGTCCGAGCTCGTGTGCAGCGAGCTGGTCTGGCGCGCCTACCAGGCGCCGAGCGCCGAGGGCCGCAGCCTGACCTTCCGGCTCAGCAGCGTGGTCGGCCGCACGACGCTGCCGCCCAACGACATGATCGCCCAGTGGGACGCGACGGCCGACGACGCGGACGCCCAGCTGGAGTTCGTCGCGTTCCTCGACGGCCTGGTCGGCGAAGGCCGCGCGGTCGAGCGCGACGCGGCCGCGCTGCGCGCCTCCTGGCGACGGCCCAAGTGGGAGCTCTACCTGGAATGAGACGCCTCCTCGGCCTCGCGCTGCTGGCTGCACTCCTGTCCACCGGCTGCGCGACCTTCACGACGCTCGGCTCCGCCCGCACGATCGACGAGGGCACCAGCCAGCTCTTCGTCGCGCCCGAGATGGGCCGCGTGAAGCGCAACGGCAAGCCGCTCTGGTCCCCGCAGCTCGAGCTCGGCGCGCGCTATGGGCTGACCGAGTCGGTCGAGCTCGGCCTGCGCCTCTGGCTCCCGAACGCCTCCCTCGACGCCAAGGTCCAGCTGCTGCGCTCGCCGAGCGAGCACGAGGGCCTCGATCTCGCGCTCGATCCGTCGTTTGGATACCTGGGCGGCTTCTCCGGCACCGCGACGGGCGAAGGCGACACGCTGCACGTGCTGACCTTCGGCCTGCCGCTCCTCGCCGGCTGGAACGTCGGCGGCGGCCACCAGGTCGTCGGCAGCGTGAAGGTGATCGATCAGGTCTGGACCGGCACCGGCGACGCCACCATGACCGCAAACCTGCTCTTCCTCGGCGGCTCGCTCGGGTTCGTCTGGCGCGTGACCGACGGGTTTCGCATCTCGCCCGAGCTGGGCGCCGGCTTCCCGCTCGCCCAGACGCTCAGCGGCTTCGGCACGGAGGTCGGCTTCGACGGGCTCTCGGGCCAGGTCGGCGTCGCCTTCCTCTTCGGCGGCGACGCCCCACCACCACCCGCGCCGGTCTGCCGCTGAGCGCCCGGGGGCCGCACGATCGTCGCGGCCCCGCGCCGCTCCCGCTAGGCTCCGCGGATGCGACGCATCCTGCTCCCCCTGCTCTGCGGCCTCGCGCTCTCCACCTCCTGTGACGACGATCCGCCCGCGGGCGGCGGCGGCGGCGACGGCGGAGGCGCCCCGGACGTGACGGCGATCGCCGGCGTCCGCCTGCAATTCTTCCCGCAGCTCGATCTGACGCAGCCGCAGAACTTCTTCGAGTTCCCGTTCCCCTCCGACCTGCGCCGCACGCCGGACGGCCTGCTCGACGTCGCCGGCTGGCCGATCCCGCCGGAGGTCCCGCTGACGGAGAACCTCAAGGCCGTCGTCGCCCAGCGCCGCGACGTGCCGGTGGTCCCGGTCGTGTGGTTCCGCTTCTCGGCCGATCCCTTCGTGCGCGAACCGACCGACGTCGTCCCCGCGGCGCCGGACGCGCCCTTCCTGCTGATCGACGTCGATCCCACCTCGCCCGACGTCGGCGCGCTCCTCCCGACGGTCGCCTCGACCTTCGCGGTGGATGGCTACGCGCCGCCCGGCCTGCTCGCCGTGGCGCCCCGCCCCGGGATCGTGCTGCATCCCAGACGCACCTATGCGATCGCGGTCCGCCGCGACGCGCGGGACTCCTCGGGCGAGCCGCTCGGCTCTCCGCTGGCGTTCGAGCAGCTCAAGGCGGGCCTCACCCCCGCGCTGCCGCAGGGCGAGGCGCTCGTCGCCCTCTACGCGCCGCTCTGGCCCGCGCTGCAGACGGCCGGCGTGGATCGCGCGAGCGTCATCGCCGCCACGATCTTCACGACCGGCGACGTCGTGCAGGAGCTCGCCGATCTGTCGGAAGGTCTGCGGACGCGCGACGGCGCCGTGCTGCACGACATCGCGATGGATCCGGCCGACGGCGACCACGCCACGTACTGCGAGCTCGCCGCCAGGCTGACCGCGCCGCAGTACCAGGTCGGCGTGGCGCCCTTCGACCGCGAGGGGCTCTTCGCGTTCGGCCCGGACGGCCTGCCCACGAAGCAGCGCGACGAGGAGCTGCCCGTCCGCGTCACGATCCCCAGGGGCACCATGCCCGCCGGCGGCTGGCCCCTCGTCCTCTACTTTCACGGCTCCGGCGGCAGGAGCAACGCCATCGCGGATCGCGGCACCTGGCGGCCCGTCGCCACGCCCGATCTCTGCCCCGACCGCGAGACGTATGACTGGGAAGGTGTGCAGGGCTGTTACACGGCCGGGATCGGCCCCGGCTTCGTGGTCGCGCCCCACGGCTTCGCGATGGCCGGCTCCGCGCTGCCGGTGAACCCCGAGCGCCTGCCGGGCGCGAGCGACATCGCCTACCTCAACTTCGACAACATCGGCATGGGCCGGGATCTCTTCCGACAGGGCGTGATCGAGCAGCGGATGTTCCTCGACGAGCTGCTGGCGCATACGTTCACGGCTGCCGAGCTCGCCGGCTGCACGGGCCTCGCGCTGCCCGCCGGCGAGACGGCGCACCACTTCGATCCCGCGAAGATCTACGCGCAGGGCCAGTCCATGGGCGGTCAATACACGAACCTCGTCTCCGCCGTGGAGCCGAGGATCCTGGGCGCCGTGCCGACCGGCGCCGGCGGCTTCTGGAGCTACTTCATCCTCGAGACGCAGCTCATCCCCGACCTCCCGACGCTGCTGCCGCTGCTGCTCGAGGCCGACGCGTCGCTCAACTGGATGCACCCCGCGCTGCAGCTGCTCGAATATGCGTGGGAGCCGATCGACCCGATCGTCTACGCCCCGCGCCTCGCGCGCAGGCCGCTCCCCGGCCACCCCGCCCGCTCGATCTACGAGCCGGCCGCGGTGGGCGACTCCTACTTCCCCTCGACGATCTACGACGCGATGGCGCTCGCCTACGGCCACCAGCAGGCAGGTGACCCCATCTGGGAGACGATGCAGCCGGCGCTGGCGCTGCAGGGCTTCGACGGGATGCAGCCCTTCCCGGTCTCCGGCAACGCCACGAGCGAGGACGGCCGTGTCTATACCGGCGTCTTCGTCCAGTACGAGGGCGACGGCCTCTTCGATCCGCACGACATCTACTCGCAGCTCGACGCGGTGAAGCACCAGTACGGCTGCTTCCTGCAGACGCTGCGCGACGACGGGGTCGGCGTCGTGGTCGCGCCCGCGCCGCTCGGTACACCCTGCACTCCTTGACGCACTCCGCCCGCCCGAGGCACGCACACATGCACCGCCCTGCCCCCGCGCTCGCCGCGGCGCTCGCCCTCCTCGCCGGTCCGGCCGCCGCCCGCGAAGCGGCCGCCCGGATCCCCCGCCCCGACCAGGCGACGGCGCCCGCGCCCGACCTGCCGCCCGCGCCGCCGCCCGATGAGCCGGCGAAGCTCTCCGACGCGCTCGCGTCCGGCTTCACCGCTGACGTCGAACTTCGGCTGCGCAGCACGTACATCAACCCGCTCGAGCTCGGCGGCACGCAGGTCCGTGAGGTGATGTGGACCGAGCAGCGCCTGCGCGCGGATCTGGGCTTTCAGGCCGCCGAGCTCTTCGAGATCAAGCTGCAGACCGACGTGCTCGCCGGCGTGCTCTGGGGAGACAACGGCGTCTATGGCGGCGACCCATCGCCGAACTCCGGCGTGGCGCTCGCCACCAAGAAGCCCAATGCGACCGGCTGGACCGTCGGCCTGCCGCCGGGCGCCGATCCGCTCGACCGCACCTCGTACGTGCCGGGCTTTGCGGGCCTCGAACCGCTGCGCGTGAACTATCTCTACGCAGACCTTCACCTGCCCGTCGGCCTCCTGCGCGTCGGCCGCCAGCCCTTCTTCGAAGGCGCGACGCTCACCGCGCATGACGGCGCCCGCCGCAACCGCTGGGGCGCGTCGAGCTACAGCGACTCCGTAGATCGCGTGCTCTTCGCGACGAAGCTCGACGCCGCGTGGGACGTCGTCGTGAACGATCTGCCCGCAGATCCGGACCCGGAGACGGGGCTGTTTCTGGGGCTCTTCTACGACCTGCTCACGCAGGGCGCGCTGCAGGATCCGGGCGACGACACCCGTCAGCTCGGCGCGAGCCTCTTCTGGCGCGTGGAGGAGGGCGAGTGGCTCGAAGGCCCGCTCTCGAACTTCGTGCTCTCCGGCACCGCCGTCCACGTCGGCGACCGCCGCTTCGGCACCGATGTGTGGGGCTTCCCGCTCCGGCTGCAGGGGACCTGGGAGCGCTACCGGCTCGAGCTGCAGTACATGCCCGTCAGCGGCACCACGCGCGAGATCAGCGAGGGCTTCGCGGCGCTCACCAACAAGCAGGCGGTCGATCAGGAGATCACGGCCTACGGCGCACGGGCGGTGCTCGACGCGCGCGTCGGCCCCGCGACCTTCACCTTCGAGCTCGACTGGGCGAGCGGCGACGACGATCCCCGCTCCGAGAGCGCCTTCACCGCGTTCAGCTTCGCCAGAGACATGAACGTCGGCCTGCTCCTGTTCGAGCACGTGCTCGCGTTCGAGTCCGCGCGATCGGCCGCCGTCGGCAGCGAGAACCTCGCGAGCCTCGGGGCGAAGAGCTTCCCCATCACCGAAGTGGCGACCGAAGGCCGGTTCACCAACGCGCTCGCGATCTTCCCGCAGGTGCGGCTCGATCTGCTCGAGCAGGGCGAGCACCGCCTGCACACCCGCTCGGGCGTGCTCTTCGCGTGGCCCGACGCGAACGGCGTCGTCGACCCCATCCTCACGGCGATCGCGTTCGACGGCTCGGAGATCTCCGACGACGCGGTCAATTTCCATGGCGGCAAGCCCGGCAGCTACTACGGCACCGAGCTCGATCAGCAGCTCGAGTGGACGTATCGCGAGCGCTTCATCTTCACGCTCGAAGGCGCGATTTTGCTCCCCGGCGACGCGCTGCAGAACGAGTTCGGCGACGCCGTCCCGTCGCTGATGACCGAGGCGCGCTTCACCTTCCTCTACTGAGGTCTCCGATGCGTCGCTGCCTCCCCGCCCTCCTGCTCGTCTGCGCGGCCTGCGAGCCGTACGACCCGCCGCCGTCCGTCACGCTCGATCCACCGCCCGGCGGCCGCTGGGTGCCGGGCGATCCGCTCGTGCTGCACTTCTCGGAGCCGATCGCGCCGGAGACGCTCGTGCTGCATGTATGGCCGAACGACCGCACGCTCGAGGGCGAGCTCCAGGAGGGCCTCCAGCGCGTCCTGCAGGACTGCACGGTCGAGGCCTGCGGCGGCAGCTCGATCGAGGTCGCCACCGACGGCACGAGCGCCACGGTGCGCTTCGACCCCGTCACCATCGGCAAACCCGACGTGCCGTGGGCGCTGGAGATCGACGCGCAGCTCACGGATCGACAGGGCA
>CAYHCR010000129.1:0-7862 GCA_964354895.1 uncultured Myxococcales bacterium
GGCGCCTCGCGCAGACGCGCGCCGGTGGCGCCGCCTCGACGGTGTTTCAGGCGAGCGTGATCGTCGATCGAACGGCGCCGACGTCGCCGGAGCTCACGATCGGCTCGGGCGCGCAACTCTCCAACGATCCCGACGGCTCGGTCATCCTCGAGCTCGTCGCCTCCGAGGCGCCGGCCCCGGGCGTCGATGAGACCAGCGGCCTCGCGACCGTCCAGCTCGTCGACGTCGATCTGCAGGCCGCCGAGGCGCCGCCCGTCGATCCGCTCGATCCGCGCTGGAGCGCCCTCGCGACCCCGCCCATCCTGTATCGACGGTCGGTCGAGCACGCAGTCCTGCGGCCCAACGACGACGAGGAGAAGGCGATCTGGGTCCGGTTTCTGGATGGCGCCGGAAATGCGTCGAGCCCGATCGAGGCGCGCGTCACGCTGGACCGCGCAGCGCCGGAGGCCGCGGGGATCTCCGTGCGCACCGGGACGCCGGGATACACCCGCTCTTCGGTCATCGAGCTGGAGCTCTCGATCCAGGACGCGCACCCCGGCGTGCTCGTGCGCGTCGCGAACGGGCCCGATCTGACCGCGGCGATGTGGCAGCCCGTGCCCGCGCCGCCCACGATCACCTGGTTTCTGCCTCAGATCGAGGGCCTCCGCGCCATCCACGCGCAGTTCCGCGACGCGGCCGGAAACCTCTCGGCGCCGGTCTCCACCAGCATCGAGCTCGACTTCACCACCGTGACGGGCGTCCGGATGACCGCCGTGCAGGCGCCCTTCACGAACCAGCGGATGGTCGATCTCGACGTCGCCGCGCAGGGCGCCGCCGAGATGCGCTTCTCGCTGCGTCCGGACTTCACGGACGCGGCCGGCGCGCGCGAGCCGTGGGTGTCGTTCGCGACGGCGTGGACGATCGAGCTTCCGCCCGAAGACGGGCCATCGGTGATCTACGGAGTGTTTCGTGACGCGGCCGGCAACGAGTCGGTGCCGCTCGCGGCAAACATCACGCTCGACACGGCGCCGCCCGACATCGCGGCGCTCGCGCTGATCGAAGGCGCCGCCGTGCCTTCGCCCGACGTGACGCTCTCGATCACGGCGCTGCCGGGCGTCTCGGACGCCTACGAGGCGCAGGTCGCGGTGACCGACGTGGCGAGCGGGGTCCGCACCGCGGGCGCGTTCGTGCCGTTCTCCCCCGCCTTGCCGGCCACCCTCCCGGCGCCGCCGGGCGACAAGCGGGTCGAGCTCGTGCTGCGCGACGCGGCGGGCAATCTCTCCGCGCCCTCGATCGTATCGGTCAAGTTCGACCCGGACCCCCCGGTGCTCGTCGGCTTCGACATCGACGGCGCCGCCGCCTACACGCGGTCGACCGACGTCACGCTGCGGATCGACGCGATCGGCGCGGAGCAGGCGCTCGTGAGCAACCGCGGCGACTTTGCCGGCTCGGTCTGGCAGCCCCTCGGAGATCCGCAGCTCGCGTGGACGCTGCCGGCCACCGACGGCCCGCTGACGGTCCACCTGCGGCTGCGCGACGCCGCACGCAACGAGATCGCAGGCGTCGCCCAGATCATCCTGGATCGCACGCCGCCGGTCTCTGCGTCCGTCACGATCGACGGCGGGGCCGCGGGCAGCAATGACTCGATCGTCGACCTCCTCCTCGCGGCCGCGGACGGGGGCTCCGGCCTCTCGTACGTCGAGCTCGACACGGAGGCGAGCTTTGCAGGCGCATACGTGCTCCCGTGGGCCGGCGCGGCGACGCAGGCGCTCCCGGGCTTCGCGCTCGATCCCGGCGAAGGTCAGAAGAGCGTCTACGCGCGGTTCGTGGACGTCGCGGGCAACGCCACGGTGACGGCCTCGAGCATCTCGGTCGACACGCTCGCGCCCGCTGGATCCATCGCGATCGACAGCGGCGCGGGCTTCACCCTCGATGTAGAGGTCTCGCTCGTGTTGTCGGCGCCCTCCGACGCGATCGAGGTCGCGATCGTGGATGGCGCGCTCGCGGACTGCGCGGCGCCGCGGCAGCCGTACGCCCCGACGATCCCGTGGACCCTGCCGCTGGGCGACGGGAGCAAGTCTGTCACCCTGTGCTTCTTTGACGGCGCGGGGAACGTCGCGACCGCGACGGACGCGATCGTGCTCGACTCGCAGAGCCCCGCCGGGACCCTGCAGATCGCGGGAGACGCCGCCTTCACGACGACCCGGGACGTCACGCTCACGCTCACCGCCTCGGCGGACAGCGCCGGTATGGCGATCGCCAACGACGTGGCGCCGGACTGCGCGGCGGCGACCTACGAGCCGTTCGCCTCGACGCGCGCCTGGCAGCTCACGGCGAGCGACGGCGCCCGGAGCGTGCAGCTTTGCCTGAAAGACGCGGCGGGCCGGACGGCCCTGCTCACCGACGCGATCGTGCTCGACACGATCGCGCCCACCGCGTCGATCGAGCTCGACGCGGGCGGACCCTTCAGCGTGGACGGGACGGTCGACGTGACCCTCACGGCCGCAGACGCGACGAGCGGGCTCGCGAGCCGGCAGCTCCGCAATGATGTCGCCTTCGCCGCGGCGGGCGTCGCCTTCGTCGCGAGTCCTCAGACAGTCGTCGGCCACGCGCTCGTCGGGGGGGATGGAGCGCGCACCGTCTACGCGCGGATCGCGGACGCGGCCGGCAACGCGACGATCGTCTCTGCGAACGTCGTGGTGGACTCCGCGGTGCCGGTCGGGACGATCCTCATCGACGGCGGCGCGCCCTGGACGCAGGACCGAGACGTGCAACTCACGCTGACGGCGCCGGCGGACACGACGCAGCTGAAGATCGTGGATGGAGCGGTCGCGAGCTGCGCGGCGCGCGTGGCCTACGCCTCGACCCCGACGTGGACGGTCCCGGCGGGGGACGGCCTCAAGACGATCTCGATCTGCTTCGCGGACGCCGCCGGCAATACAAGCACCTCGACCGCCCAGATCATCCTCGACACGGCGAACCCGAGCGGGACGCTGTCGATCGACGCCGGCGCGAGCCACTCGCGCGATCGTGACGTCGTGCTGGCGCTCACCTCCGCGGCGGACGTCGTGGGCATCGCGTTCGCCGACGGCGGCGCGCCGACCTGCGCCTCGGCGAACTACGAGGCCGTCGTGGGCCAGCGCTCGTGGCAGCTCCCCTCGACCGACGGCAGCAAGACCGTCGGCGTCTGCTTCCGCGACGCCTCCGGACGCACGGGGACCGCGATCGACACCATCGTGCTCGACGGCACGGCGCCCGCGCCCGTCACGGTCAGCCTCGCGGCCGGCGCGAGCTACGCCACCGTCGCGACGGTCTCGGTGCAGATCAGCGCCGCGGACGCGACGGCGGGCCTCTCCACCTGGGAGCTCTCGCTGGATCCGAACTTCACGGACACGATCGCCGCGGCGTGGCCGGTCGGCGCTACGGTGACGGTGCCGGCCTTCCCGCTGGCCGTGACGCAAGGCCTGCAGATTGTATACACGCGGGTGATCGACGCGGCCGGGAACGCGACGGTCGCCTCCGACGCGATCACGCTCGACACGCAGAATCCCGACGGGACCGTGCTGATCAACGGCGGCGCCGCCTGGGTCACGTCGACCGGCGTCACGCTGACGTTGAGCGGACCCGCCGACACCGTCTCCTACAAGGCGGTCAACGGCCCGGTCCCGAGCTGCGCGGCGCCGCTCTCCGCATACACTGCCAGCGCGCCGCACTCGCTCGCGGTCGGCGACGGGCGCCAGACCGTCAGCGTCTGCTTCGTCGACGCGGCGGGCCGGACCGCGACCACGAGCGCGTCGACCACGCTCGACACGACGAGCCCCGTCGGGACGATCGCGATCGAGCCGGCCGGCGCCTATACGACGAGCCGGACGGTGAACCTGCGGCTCGCTGCCGAGGCGACCCAGATGGCGCTCGCCGACGGCGCCGCGCCGAACTGCGCGAGCGTGACCTACGAGCCGTACGCGCCGACGAAGGCCTGGACGCTGCCCGTCGGCGACGGAAACAAGATCGTCGGGGTCTGTTTCCGGGACGACGCGGGGCTGACCTCGAGCAACACCGCCTCGATCGTGCTCGACGCCACGCCCTCCCCGCTGGCCGTCTCGATCAACGCCGGGGCGACGTACGACGCGACGGGCATCGTCTCGATCGGGCTCACCTTCGCCAACGACGTGGCGGGCTACGCCGTCGCGAATGGTTCGCTCGACTGCGACACGGCGACCTACACGGTGGTCCCCGGCGGCAGCACGACGGCGACGGCGGTCGGCCACGTCCTGCCGGCCGGCGATGGCACGAAGACGGTGGTCGCCTGCGTGCAGGACGACGCAGGAAACACCTCGAGCGGCTCGGACTCGATCGTGCTCGATCAGGAGGCCCCGATCGCGTCGTCGCTCGAGCTCGCCGGCGGCGCGCCCTACACGATCGGCGCCCTCGTGCTCGCGACGCTCGCCGGCTCCGGCGCCAACGAGATGTGCTTCTACGGCGATGTGTCGGGTGCGTCGGTGGACAACTGCGCCCTGACCGGTTGGGGGCCGTTCGCGAGCCAGCCCGCGCTCACGCTGGCCGGCGGGGACGGCGACAAGGTCGTCTACGCGCGCCTGCGGGACGCGGCCGGCAACCTCTCGGGCGATGCGACCGCGCAGATCCGGCGGGATGCGAGCCCGCCGATCCCCGGGACCGTCACCCTCTCCGGCGTGGTCGCGGATGGTGTGTCGACGACCGACACGCGCGTGCAGAACGTGCTCGTCTACCTCGCTGGCTGGACCGACGCGTCGACCCCGATCACGCACGTGCAGCTCTCCGAGTCGCCGGCCCTGGCGGGCGCGGCGTGGCAGCCCTTCGGCACGGACCTCGCCTTTACGGTGTCGGCCGGGGACGGCCCCAAGACGGTCTGGGTGCGCGTGCGCGACGAGGCCGGAAACGTGTCGATCGCGGTGTCGCAGACCATCGCGCTGGACACGACGGCGCCCGAGAACGGGGTCATCACGCTCGATCTCGGCGCGACCTACTCGCTCGACACGATCGTGGACCTTCACCTGTATGTCTCCGGGGACGCGACGCGCTGGAGCCGCGACGACGGCAGCACCTGGACCCCGTGCAGCCCGAGCCCGTGCGCCTCGACGCCGAACGGTGAGCTGTCCGTCCTGCCCCTCGGCGCGGGGGAGGGTCCCCGCTTCGTCACGGTGGTGTTCGGCGACGACGCCGGAAACAAGAGCACGCCGGTCACTGCGTCCATCATCGTCGACACGCAGGACCCGCCCGTCGTCACGATCAGCGGCATCAGCGTGTTGACGACCGCGATCTACGTCGACTTCGCCGACGCGCCCATCGGCGAGGGCGTCTCCTACTACCAGGTGCGCGCCCTCGAGCCCGGCAAGTCGGAGGCGGCCGCGGTCGTGGTCGACGTGCTCGGCAGCGAGGCCTGGATCACCGACGTGCCCGCGCTCATCGAATACAACGTGCAGGTCCGCACCGTCGACGAGGCCGGACGCACCTCCGCGTGGCGGCCCTCGAACCCGCAGCCCGTGCTCGTGGGGTTGTCGACGGCCAGCATCGACGGTCCGACCATCGGCACGCTGGGGCAGTCACGCGGGCTCTCCTGGAACGGCTTCGTCTTCTCGACCGGGGTCGAGAACGCCGCGAGTGAGGCCTACGAGCTGCATGTGTGCGACGCGCGCCGTGCCTCGTGTTCGACCCAGGGCTTCACGACGACCTCGCGGGATCCGACCCCGCTCACGTCCGGCGACCAGACCGCGGGGAGCACGCTCTTCGCGATGCGGGACGAGCTCTGGATGATCGGCGTCCGGGATCGGGACGCGACCGCCGGGACGGACAACGGGCTCGACGCGCTCTGGACGCGCGGGCCCGCCGGCGCCGTCGAGCTCGCGGGCTGGGCGTTCCTGGAGCTGCCGGCTGTCGCGCTCCCGGGCTCGGAGGTCACGAGCCTGACCGCCACGTCGAACGGCAGGATCGCGGCGATCGGATACATCCAGGGCACGACCGCGTACGTGCACACGTGTCGGCTCCAGACCGGCTGCCGACAGTCGGCGGACTGGAGCGCGGCCCTCGCGATCAGCAGCGCGGCGCTCAACCCGATCGAGCCGGGCTCGAAGATCGCGCTCGAGGCCGGCGAGAACCAGCTCTACGCGACGTGGGCGGCGAGCAACGGCGCGTCCTGCACCGACGCCTCGGCGAACTGCGGCGTGGGCCTCTCCGTCTGCACGATCGCCGCGACCGCGACCGCGTGCCAGGCCGGGACCGACTGGGCCAGGCTCCGCCTCAACCACCCGCCGGGCCGCCCGCGCGGCGCGAGGGCGATCGAGGCCGAGGGCAGGCTCTTCATCGCGTCGCTCTTCGAGCCGGGCGGCGCGACCGGCGCCCCTGACGGCCTCTTCCTGTGGTCCTGCGGCGTCCTGCAGAACCCGGGCGTCCCGCAGTGCACGGCGGCAGGGTCGTTCGACGGCCCGCTCCTGCTCCAGGAGCTCGCCTCGCCGGCTGGCGGCACCACCGCGGGCGCGCCGCAGCTCGCGTTCGAGTATTCGAACGGGTCGCTCTTCTACGCGACGTACGACTACAACTCGCGCCGCGCGAACTTCGGCCGATGCAGAGCGAACACGGACAATTGCGCGGGTGCGGACCTCGCCGGCGCCCCGACGGACTGGAACCGTTCGACGCTCTTCGACGGCGACTCGTACACGGCCGCACCGCAGCTCTTCCTCGTGGGAGGAAACCCGGTCGTCGTGACGCAGCGCGGGTTCGGGACCCTCTATCTGAGTGAACCGCAGACCTGGGCACCGGTGCGGCGGGCGCTCGTGCCGGACCTGACGACGGGGGGCGTTCGAGCCTCGTGGACCGATCGGACCGCGCCGGGCATCGACGGCTACCGGATCAGCTACGACGCCACCGCGCCCGACGGCGCGGGGCTCAACGGGACACCGTTCGACCTGCGTGCGAACCTCTTCACGCCGATCGGCTCCTCGTACGACCTCGTCTCGACGCCGGGCGGCGAAGCGCAGGGCACCGTGACGACGGCCAGGGAGCTCGACCAGTCGATCGGCGAGCCGGTGCTCAGGGCGCGCGGCGCGCGACGGCTGCTCTCCACCACGAGCGACCTCGCCCCGACGCTGGCCTACGAGGACTCCAACGGCCAGCCACGCTTCGCCGCGAGCGCGGCCTGCTACGCGATCGGGTTCGTGGACGCGGGGCGCAACGTGAAGGTCGCGATGTGTGACCGCACGCAGGACTGCACGCTCCCCGCGAGCTGGACGGAGACGACGATCGAGGCCTACGACCCCGTCGGTCGCGACGGCGACGACGTGCGGGACCTCGTCGTCGCGCTCGAGCCCGCGAGCGCGCGGCTGCACGTCGCCTACTCGTTCGGCGACACGCCGTATGACCTCAATTATGAGTTCCGCACCCTCGGGGCGGGCTGCGCGGTCAGCGCGACCAACAACCAGGTCGAGCTCCTCGACGGCTCGCTCGCGGACAACACCCCGGGCTTCCTCTCGCTCGCCGCGACCGACGCCCGGGTCTTCCTCGCCTACTCGGACGATGGGTCCGAGACGGCGGGCCCCAAGCCCACGGCCCTGAACACGGTGCTGCGCGGCTGCGACGTCGGTGGTTGCACGAACGCCGCCAACTGGTCGACCGTCGCCTTCAACCATGCCTACTTCGGCGGCGCGCTCGCGGTCGTCGGCACGGATCTGGTGTGGGCCTACGCCTGGAACCCGGACGGTGCGCCGGACACGGCGGTGACGGTCGATCTGCTCCGCTGCACTCTCGCGTCGAGGTGCGACGTCGCGGGCGACCTCCTCGAACGGCACACCGTGTTCGCCCTGGAGGGCACGTTCGAGAACGGCCAGGGCGTGCAGCTGCGCCGGGAGGAG
>CAYHCR010000130.1:0-7849 GCA_964354895.1 uncultured Myxococcales bacterium
TCCCGACCATCGCCGTCGTCGTCGAGGCCGTTGCGGCAGTCCTCCGGGATCCGCAGCGGATCGATGCAGGCGCCGGAGCGACAGTCGGTCCCGGAGGCGCACGCGTCGGGCGCGTGGCCCACGCCCTGCGGCGGGAGGCAACGCCCCTCGACGGTCGTGAGCGCCGGATCGTCGCCGTCGTACTCGACGCCGCAGGCCCAGCCGTCCGCGCAGTCGGCGTCGGCCCCGCAGCTCGCGCCGCGGCAGGCGTCAAAGACGTGCCAGTCGTCCCGCGTGCCGTACGAGCCGTCGGGCCCGGGGCCGTACAGGTACGCCGCGCCCTGGCAGGAGAGCGCGCCGCAGTCGAGGTCGCTCTCGCAGAAGCCGGTGCAGACGCCGACCGTCACGCCGTCGGCCGTGCCACGCAGGCAGGCCCCGGATCGGCACTGCTCGTCGCGCGCGCAGACGCCGCCCGCCGCGACCACGCCCTGCGCGTTGCCGCAGATCGTCACGAGGCGATCGCCGGGGCGGTGCAGCGCGAGCTGGCAGGCGAGGCCCGCGCCGCAGCTCTCGTCGTTGCGGCAGCCGGCCAGGCAGATCGGCGTCGTCGCCTGCGAGTCGTCCGCGAGGTTGAACGTCACGTCGAGGCACTCGGCGCCCGCGACGCAGTCGACGCTCGCCTCGCACGAGCCGTAGCAGACGCCCAGCAGGCAGAGCGAGCTGCCGCACTCGGCGTCGGCCACGCAGCGCGTGCCGCCGCGGCCGGGGCCCGCCATCGGCACGCAGCCCAGCGTGATGAGGCCGGCCTCCGCCGTCGAGATCGAGCAGAGCTCGTCCGCGGCGCAGTCCGCGTCCGTCGCGCAGTCCGCGGGGCGATCCAGACAGACGCCGATCGTCGCGCCGGCGGGCGTCGGCACGTCGAGATCGACACACCGAAGCCCCTCGGGGCACGCGCTATCGAGCGTCGAGTCACACATCGCCGAGCAGGTGCCCTCGGCCGCGCCGGTCGTGGCGGTCACGCAGAGGCGGTCGGCCTCACAGGTGCGCCCCTCGCCGCCCGCGTCGCACGTCGCGCCGGCGTCGCCGCCGCCGTTCTCGTCGAGACAGACGCCGATCGGATCGAAGTCGGGCTCGTCCCCGAAGCCGACGAGGGCGCAACGCTGTCCGACGACGCAGGGCCCGCCGAGCTCCGGCGCGCAGAGCTCTTCGCAGCGGCCGGTCTGCGCGCCCTCGAACATCACGCAGATCTGCAGCGGATCTCCGCAGTCGGCGTTCGTGAGGCAGCCGACCTCGGTCTGGCAGGCGCCGAGCGTGCAGGTGCCCGACGGGCAGTCGGCGTCGTCGACGCACTCGACGCAGGTGTTGACCGGCGAGCAGACCGGGGCCGGCGCAGCGCAGTCGGTCGACCCGCGACACTGTACGCAGCCGCCGTCGACGCAGCGCCCGGCGTCCGTGCGCCCCGTGCACTCCGCGTCGGCCGCGCAGGCACCGCAGGTGCCGTCGGGGCCGCAGACGGGCGTCGCCGCGTCACAGCCGGCCGCGTCGACGCAGGCCACGCAGCGCCCGGCGTGACAGGTCGGCAGCTGCGCGGGGCACTCGAGATCGGAGGTGCAGCCGCCGATCGAGCCGCCCTCTCCGCCGCCACCACCTCCGGCGCCGCCCGGCGCGCCGCCGCCGCTGCCGCCGGCCTCGCCGCCCGCGCCACCTTCGGCCGAGGGCGTCTCCTGCAGGCTCTCCTCGTCGTCGCACGCGGCGAGGCCGAGCAGGGCCAGCGTGAGCAGCATGGCAGGAGCGGGCAGCGCGGCGAGCGACAGGCATCGGATCGACATGTGGCACCTCGAAGGCGTCATCGTACCGCGGCGGCGCCGAAAGGCCGGCGACCGTGCGGGAGGCGCCTTCAGACCTTGATGAAGCGGCGCGCCTTCTCGCCGAACAGGGCGAACGCGCCGGAGACGCCGAAGAAGCGGGCGGAGCGGCCGATCATCGACGCGAGCACGAACTCCGGCAGCCCGACCCCGACGAGCCCCGAGCCGATCGCGACGACCTTGTACGGGGTCGGCAGGACCGAGCAGAGCAGCGCGAGCAGCCAGAACTCGCTCGTGAGGGCGTGCCGCAGCGTGGTGTCGATGCCGAGCCAGGCGGAGCGGATCGGGACGGCGGTGTCGATCGCGAAGCCGGTCGCGACGCCGACGAGCGCGAGGTGGCCGAGCCCGTAGCCGAGCAGTCCGCCGAGCAGCGACGCGCCGGTCCCCGCGAACGCGTACCGGAGCCATTTCTTCGGCTCCGCGAGCACCATCGGCACGAGGATCGCGAAGGGCGGCACGGGGAAGACGGAGCCGTCGATCACCGCGACGCCGAGCATGATCCAGAAGGCGTGGGGGCTGCGCGCGGCCGCAGCGACGCGGGCGCGCAACCGCGCGAGGAGGCCGCGGGGCCGCGCGGGCTCCTCCGCGACGATGGCTTCGTTGGACGACATGAGCCGCGCGTCCTACCCCGAGGACGCCTCCACCGACAAGGCGGCGCGCAGGCGGCGCTCGACCTCGACGGCCGCCGCTGGATCGCCGCCGGGCGCCTGGAAGATCGCGCCGCCCCGCGACGCGTCGGGCAGCTCTGCCGGGCGGGCGATGACGTGGACGTGCAGGTGGCGCAGCAGCTCGCCGAACTGCACGACGTAGACGCGCTCGGCCGGCGTCACCCCGCGAAGCAGCCGCGAGCAGCGCGCAGCCAGCGGCGCGAGCTCGGCGAGCGCCGCCTCCGGCAGCTCTTCGAGCGACTCGACGTGCGCGAGCGACGAGATGACGAGCCAACCGGGGACGGCGGCCGGTGGATCTTTCCTGCGCACGCGGAACCACTGCGTGCGGAGCAGCTCTGCGTCGGGAAGAACGCGGCACTCGGGACAGTTCATCCCTGCAGGCTAGGCGCGCGTCGGAATTCCGTCGCGACAGGATCTCCAGCGCGGCGCCGCCGCCAGAACGATGGAGCGCCACCGTATCGAGCGCCACCGCGACCGCAGCGAGCGGCCGCGGCCTCCCATATCGCGCGCCTCAACGGGCTGCATCGGGGGTCGGAGCTCCCATGAACGGGTCGTTCGGTCCCATGGCACGCCGGCTGCTTATCCAGTCCAGCGTGCGAGCCGATGAACTCGCTTGGAGGCGGAGCGCCATGTCGGTCACGGGCCACAAAGGAGACGGACTCGTCGTCGGGGCGGCGCTCGCCTTCGCGGGCGCCGGCTTCGGCGGCGCGCTGCTCGGGCTCTTCGTCCCCGCCCTCCCCGGCGGCCCGCTCGCCGCCTTCGCCGCCTGGCAGCTCGCGCTCGCCGCCATGGCGAAGCGCTCGGCGGCGCCGCGGGGACTCCTCCTCGGGCTCGTCCTGCTCGTCGCGGCGCTCTCTGCCGGCGCGGTCGTCGCGGCGCTCGGCGGGCCGGCCACGGGCGCGCTCTCGCTCGCGGCCATCCCGATCGTCGCCTGGAGCTTCGTCGTGCGGGGCGGCGCCCGGCCGGCCGCGCTCGGGGGGCTCGCGCTCGTCGCCGCGTCGCTCGCGCCGAGCGCCCACGCAGGCACCCTGCTCTCCGGCGGCGGCGCGCCGATCGGCGTGCTCGCGCTCGTCGCGTTCGCCTTCGTCTCCGCCGCGCTCGCCGCAGGGCTCGAGCAGGAGCGCTGCCGCGCGGAGCGTCGCGAGGGCTCGCTGCGCGACGCCGCGTCGACCGATCCGCTCACGGGGCTCGGCAACCGCCGTCCGCTCGAAGCGGCGCTCGAGCAGGCGCGCGAGGGCGCAGTGCTGCTCTTCGATCTCGATCACTTCAAGGCCGTCAACGACACGCACGGCCACGCCGCTGGCGACGAGGTGCTCTGCGAGGTCGCTCGGAGGATCGCCGGCACGCTCCGCGGCGCCGACCGGCTCGTGCGGCTCGGCGGCGAGGAGTTCGTCGCGGTGCTCCAGGGCGTAGGGGTGCCTCAGGCGCAGGCGATCGCCGAGCGGGCCCGCCGCGCCGTCGGCGCAGCACCGATCGACGTCGGCGGCGTCCGGATCGCGATCACCGTGAGCGCAGGGGTCGCGCCGATCGACGGCGACGCGCGCCGGGCGCTCGGCCCCGCGGACGCAGCGCTCGACCGGGCCAAGGAGAGCGGCCGCGATCGCGTCGAGCTCGCGGCCCCGGAGCGCCCGAGCCTGCGCGGCTGATCCTCCGACCTCGTCGAACTCGTAGTTGCCGTGGACGGCCTGCACGTCCTCGTTCTCCTCGAGCGCCTCGACGAGGTTGAGCACCCGGTCGACCCGCGCGGCCTCGACGTGGACCGTGGTCTTCGCCAGCCACGCGACCTTGCGATCGCTCACGGCGACCTGCCGGGCGATGAGCCCCGCCGCGACGTCGTGTACGGCGTTGGGCTCCGTGACGACCTCGAAGCCGTCCGCCCCGAGCGCGTGCACGTCGAGCGCGCCGAGCTCGAGCGCCGGCTCGAGGAGCTGCTCCTCCGTCGGCCCGGCCGCGACGTGGATCACGCCACGCTTCTCGAACATCCACGCGACCGAGCCGGACTCGCCGAGGTGCCCACCGAGCTTCGTGAGCGTGCTGCGCACGTCGCCGGCCGTGCGGTTCTTGTTGTCCGTCACGCACTCGATCAGCAGCGCGACGCCCCCGGGCCCGTAGCCCTCGTAGAGCATCTCCTCGAGCGCGTTGCCGTCGTCGAGCTCGCCGGTGCCCTTCTTGATCGCGCGCGTGATCGAGTCGTTGGGCATGTTGCCGGCGCGCGCCGTGCTGATCGCCGCGCGGAGCCGGTGGTTGCCGTCGGTCTCGCCACCGCCCGTGCGCGCGGCGACCGTGAGCTCCTTGGTCAACTTCGTGAACAGCCGGCCCTTGGCCGCGCCGACGATCGCCTTGCCGCGCTTGATCTTCGACCACCGATTGTGCCCGCTCATCGCGCCCTCGCTTGCAGTCCTTCACCCGCCCGGGAGCACCCCCGGCGTCGGCGCGACCGTGCAGCCGATCGCCGCCGCCACGTCGAGGCCGCCGAGCTCGAAGCGCTCGGCGCTCTTGCCCTTGCCGCAGCCCACTCCGCCCGGCCACGACGCGACCGTCAGCCCCGCGGCGTCCCGCAGCTCGAGCGCGGGCCCCTCTGCGGTCAGTCCGCCGAGCACGGTCTCGGTCGGCGTGCCTCCGTCCGCGACGAGTTGCACGACGCCGGCCGGCAACCCGCCGAGGGACGCCGCTTCAAACGCGCGCGAGGTGAAGAGCGCCACGCCACGGGCCGGGATCGGCGTCACCGCCGCGTCGAGCCGGACGAGCGTCTTGCGGGTCTCCGTCGCGGTCGTCTTCTTGACGATCTGCCAGCCGACAAAATCCCACGGGACGTCGGAGTCGTTCACGATCTCGATGAATTCACCCGCCTGCTGCGAGGCGGTGCTCGGGTCGGCGAGCACCTCGGTGATGACCGGACGCGCGAGCGGCGCTGTCGTCGTGACGTCGAGCGGCGCGCCCGTCACCTCGTTGCCCGCCGGATCCGCCGAGCGCGGCGTCAGCCGGAAGTTCTGCTGGGCGCAGAGGCCCGTGACGATCACGCGGTGCGTGCAGCTCGCGGGGATCGTCGGCGTCGCGCAGGGATCGAACGGGAGCGCGCAGCTCGTCGAGCCGGTCGCGCTCGTCGGCGCGCCTGCACAGCTGCCCAGCGCCTCCACCCCGACGATCGAGTCGCTCGGCTCGTCGGTGCTCCAGGTCACGAGCACGGTCGTGTCTCGGGGCGTCGCGGCGGGATCCGTCAGCGTCGGCCGCGTGGTGTCCGCGCAGCGCGCGGTGCCGAAGGTGGAGCGGACGGGCGGCAGCGCGTGGCCGGCGGCGTCGTGGATCTGCTCGGTCAGCACGACCACGTAGGTCGTCGCCGGCTCGAGCTGCTCGTCGATCGTGCGCTCGGCCGAGAGCCCGTCCGCGGCCACCGTGACGCGGCCGGCGATCTCGTCGCCGACCGCCGACTCCAGCAGGAACGTGGAGCCGTCGACGTTCTCGACCGCCTTGCTGAACGAGACGCGGATCGACGAGAAATTCAGCGGGATCTCGACCGCGCCGGACTCCGGCGAGACGACCGTCGCGACGGGGCCGGGGCCCTCGGTCGTGAAGTGGACGACGAACGCCTCGACCTCCGGGTCGCCGCCGGTGAGCTTGTTGCGCGCGAGATCCCTCACGTCGGAGGAGACGACGAGCCCATACGAGGTGTTCGGCAGCAGCGGCGCGTCGGGCGCCGGGGTCAGCGTGACGGTCGTTCCGTCGGTCGAGAGCGCGACGACCAGCTTTGCGGCGTCATCGAGCCGCGTGCTACCGAGGCCGGAGGAATTCAGATCCGAGTAGAAGCCCTCGTCGAGCTCCGTGGCCGGGGTGATCACGAAGAAGGCCGGCGTCACGTAGATCGGGTCGATCGGCTCGGAGAACACGAGCCGGGCGGCCGCGAGGAGGGGCACGGCCAGCGCGCCTTCGGCCGGCACGACCTCCACGATCTCGGGCGGGGTCAGGTCGTAGTCGGGCGGCTCGGGCACGCACGCCGCCGTCACGCACGCGAGCCCGAGCGCGGCGACGAGCGTCGATCTAGTCAAGGGGCTTGCCCTCGAGCGCCCGCACGAACCAGCCGCCCGTCATGCCGTCGAGCGCCGCCGTGAGCTCCTGCAGCCGCAGCTCCTTCTTCAGGCGCGTCCCGAGCTCGCTGGGCGCGGCCGTGTCGAGCTCGACCTGCAGCCGTCGCCGCTCGAAGTAGAGCTTCGTCACCTGATCCACGACGTTCTCGCGCAGCTTCGCGAGGCTCGTGACCTCGGCCGAGACGCGCAGCTCGTCCGGGTTGAAGATCAGGCGATCGAGCTCCCACTTCGCCTTGAACGTGTAGCGATCGTCGTCGTCCAGCGAGGTGTAGTCGACGTTGCCGCTCGACTGCGCGCCGATCGTCTGGTCGTTCTCGACGTTGCGTCGGTACTCGGCGGAGAGCTCCGGCGCGAGCGCGCCGAGGTTCGGTGTGATGCGCCACGAGTCGATCCGGGCGCCGTCGATCTGCGCGTAGCGGGCAGCGGCCTCCTGCACGGCGCGGATCGAAGGCTCCTTGTCCCACTTGCGCAGCAGGCGCTTCGCCTCGTCGTCGTCGATCGCGCGCGCCTCGATCTTCTTGGGCGCGGCGTCGGCGGTCGGCTTGACCTCTTCGTCGCCGCCACCTCCTGCGTCGTACTCGTAGCGCGCCTTCTTCTCGGCCGCGGCGGACTCGGTCGGTGCGGCGAGGAGGAGAACGAACAGGGCGAGGATCACGGTGCCTCCGGCTTCGCGCGGCGGGCCAGCTCATCGCTGAACCAGCCGCCGGTGAGCCCGTCCAGACGGGCGGTCTGCTCTTCGATCTGCAGCAGGCGCAGGGCGCGTCCGCGCAGATCCTTCTTGTCGGTCCCGAGGTGCTCGGCGAGGAGGCGCCGTCGCGCCAGCAGCGCGCGGACGACCTGGCCGGAGAGCTGCTGGCGGCGCTTGACCGCGACCTCGCCTTCGCGCTCGACGGCCAGCTCGTTCGCGTCGAAGACGACCCGGCCCAGGTCCCAGCCGGCCCACGCGGCCCAGTCCAGGCCGTCCGCGTAGAAGTCGGAGTTGACGAAGGCGCCGCTGCGATCGCCCTCGACGTGCGTGAGCGAGCCGCCGCGGAAGAGCCAGAACGAGACCTGCGGCGCGAGCGGCGCGAGGCTCACGCGCGAGCGGAAGGACTCGACCCGCTCGGGCTCGAGCTGCGCGACGACCAGCGCCCGCCGGTAGGCCTCGTCGGCCGTGGGCTCCCGCGCGGCGAGCTTGCGCAGCTCGCCGCGGACGTCGGGCGGGAGCTTGCGGCCCTCGCCGCCCCACATGAAGAGGCCGCGCGACGTCGCCGCG
>CAYHCR010000131.1:0-7836 GCA_964354895.1 uncultured Myxococcales bacterium
ACGTCGCGCGAAGCTGCGAAAGCGGGCGCGGTCCGCCGCTATGTGAACGGTATTGATGCTAGGCGAGCCCCCGTGCGGCCGCGTGGGCGTCTCCCCTCTTGCGCGCGGAGGGCGACCTCGTCAGCGAGCCAGGAGCTCGGTGGCCAGCACCACGCGCGCGGCCTCGGCGTCCGGCCGCGGGCCGAGGGCGCCCGTCCCGCGCACGCCGCAGCCGAAGAGCCGCCCGCGCCGGGTCCGCAGCAAGGTGTGCTCGCCCCCGCCGGCGGTCTCGACCACGGGGTCGATCAGGCCCGGCAGCCCGCCGACGCGTCCGGGAAGCGTCGTCGCGATCGGCCGCGGCTCAATCGGGAGGTCGCGGCAGATCGTCGCTGCGGCGCCGAATGACTGCAACACGCCGTCGGCGTCCTCGAAGAACGTCGCGAAGGGCGTCGCTCCGACGAGCCGCGCGGCGGTCGCGCCCATGGCGGGTGAAACGACGATCACGGTGTCGGTCGTGTCCTGACCGAGGCGGCCCAGGATCTCGTGACCCCACGAGACCAACCCGCCGCCGCAGCGGGCGACCACGGCTTCGGCAGGTCCATCGACGGCGTCGCAGTCCGTCACGAGCGCGACGCCGAGCTCTTCCGGGCGGCTGACCGGCGGGTCGTCCGTCGCGGGCGTTCCGTCGCCCCCTGCGTCGTCGTCACCGAGGCGCAGCAGCCGGCGTGTCCGCTCCGTCACGAGGAACGTCGCGCCGGAGATCGCGCGGACGTGCGTGATCCGCTCCCCGAACGGCGCCTCATCCGGCGCGGTGCGCAGATCGATCGGAGCGAGCGCGGCGCGCGCGAGCCGAGGCTCGCCGAGCTGGCCGAGGTCGCCCTCCCCCGCGCCGTACGCCACGCCTGCAGCATCGAGCGCGACGAGGTGGCCGTCGCCGAGGTGAAGCGCGACGTACGGACCCGTGCCGACCGTACACGCGCGCGGCGGCGTGGACGATCCGCAGGCGGCAGCAAGCGAACTCGGCGCCGTCCCGAGGAACCAGGCGCGCCCCGCCGGATCGAGCCAGGCGACGCCGTGGCGGCTCGTCGAGATCTTCGCGACGTCCAGCGCGACGATCGTCGGGAGCAGCACCGCATCCTCCGGCATCGCGGGCCCGAACCACCCTGCGTGGTCGCGGCCGAACGCGACGAGCGCGAACGAGTCGCGGACGACGAGCGAGAGGTCCTCGACCGCGCCGATGGAGATCGCAGCGCCGCCGGGATCTCCGGCCCCCACCTCGAGGATCGGCGCGCCGCCGCCCGCGCCGCCCGCACCGCCTCCGCCCTCCCCACCGCCACCGCCGCCACCCGCGCCGCCCGACGCGTCGGACACCTCTGCGACGTCGACGCAGCCGGCCCCGAGCAGCAGCGCCACCACCATGCCCAACTGTCCCACGCGTCGCCCGTCGGTCACGTCAGCCCCCGTCCCGGTTCGGCAGCTCGATCCGGATCGTCGTCCCCTCGCCCGTCGTCGAGCGCACCTGCGCCCGCCCCCCGAGGATCGCGCAGCGCTCCTGCAGCCCGAGGAGCCCCGAGCCGTTCCCCTTCGAGGAGGGATCGAAGCCACGGCCGTCGTCCGCGATCTCGAGCCGCACGGTCGCCTCGTCGATCTCCAGCACGACGCCCACCTCGTGCGCCTGCGCGTGGCGCGCCACGTTCGTGAGGCTCTCCTGCAACACGCGCAGCAGGCAGGTCGCGATCGCCTCGGTCGCGAGCGCGCCGCGCACCACGCGGAACGAGGTCGCGATCCCCGTGCGCAGCTCGAACGCCTCCGCGTGCGCGAGCAGCGCGTCGATCGGATCGTTGTGCTCGAGCTCCGCGGGGCGCAGATCGCGCACCGCGCGCCGCACCTCCGCGAGCGTCTCTTCGCAGCTCTTCATCGCGCGCTCGAGCCGCGCGCGGTCCTCGCCGCTCGCGTGGCCCGCCGCGAGCGCCAGATCGATCTGCAGCGCCGTGAGCCGCTGCCCCACGGAGTCGTGCAGATCGCGCGCGATCCGCTTGCGCTCGTCGTCCTGCACCTGCAGCAGCCGCGCCGTGAGCCGACGCACCTCCGCGACCGCCGCCTCGACCCGCACCTCCAGCTCGCGGTTCGCGTCCCGCAGCCCCCGCTCGGCCGCCTCGAGCTGGGCGACCGTCTCGGACAGGCGCGCCGCCTGCGTGCGCACCGTGCGCGTCGGGAACAGGAAGAGCAGCAGCCCCACCGCGAGCCCCAGCACGCTCGCGCCTGCAGAGATGCCCAGGAGCCGCCCGAGCTCGTCGCGCCGATCCAGGCGGACCTCGACGAAGCCGGCGATCGCGTCGCGCACGCGCACGTTCGCCCGCCCCGCCGGCCCGAACGGCTGGCCCGCCTCGCGCCGGGACTCGAGCAGCGGCCCCCCGTCGCAGTCGAGCACCCGCACGCTCGCCAGCGGCCCCTCGCCGCCGACGATCGCCGCCGCCTGCGCGATCTTCGGCGTGTTGTAGCGCCAGAGCAGCGGGTTTCGCTCCGCGGTCGCCCGCACGCGCGCCGCGACCGCCTCCGCCTGCACGCGCGCCTCGGCCTCGAGCCGGCGCCACGCCGTCACGCCATACGAGAGCGGCGGGGCGAGCGCGACGACGAGCCCGGCGGCGGCGGCGAGCGGCGCCATCCGGCGGGAGAAGAGCCTCGCGAGCGAGCGGCTCAAGGCGTCTCCTCGTGCAGGGGCAGGAGCCCGCCCCGCGCGAAGATCGGCGCCGCCTCGGGGCCGCGCGCGAAGGCGACGAACGCCGCCGCTTCTCCGGTCGGCGGCCCGCGCGAGAGGAAGGTCAGCGTCTTCTGCAGCGGATAGGCCGGGTCGTCCGGCGCCGGCGCCACGCCGTCGAGCCGCACGACGGAGAGCGCGAGCCCCTCGAGCCGCACGATGCCCAGATCCAGAAAGCCGATCGCGCCGGGGATCGAGTGGAGCGCGTCGCGCATCTCCTGATCGGTGAAGGCGAGCTCGAAGCGGCCGGTCCGGAGCGCCGCCTTCAGCGCGACGCCGAGCGCCGGATAGGTGCGGATGATCAGCTCGTTCCCGGAGTCGCCCGGCTCCCGCAGCAGCGGCACGATCGGCACGCCGTTGGGCCAGGCGCGGCGCTCGCCGCGGAGGATCGCCGAGAGCTCCGTGATGGAGAGCGACTCGACGCCCGCCGCCGGGTTGGCGACGAGCGCGAGCGGTGTCCGGGCGAGCGGCAGCTCGATCACGCCCCGCGCCCGCTCCGCCTCCTTGAGCGGGCGGGAGCCCAGCCCCAGCTCGATCGCCCCGTCCGCGACGGCCCGCGCCGCCCCCCCCGTGCCGATGCTCTCCGGGACGTGGATCGGCCGGTCCGGGTGGAGCTGCTGCCACCGCGCGACGAGCGCCCGGACGAGCGGGAGGTTCGAGCCGGAGCCCGCGATCAGCAGGCCCGGCGGCCGCGCGACGGGCGCCGCACAGACCCCGGGCGGCTCCGCGGCCGTGCAGCCGACCAGGAGCGTCGCGAGGAGGGCGAAACGGCGGATCGGGGTGGGCATGATCGGGAGGCGTGCGCGCGAGGGGGCGACGCCGTTATATTCCGCTCTTCCCTGGCCCTGAAAGGCGGCGCCCGCGATGGCCCACGAAGGACACGGACACGACCACGCAGCCGCGCACGACGGCGGCGAGGCGCCGCTGCTCGTCAAAGAGCACCTCCGCATGGAGTTCACGCCGAACCCCATGACGCTCAAATTCTCTACGAACAAGCCGTTCCTTGAGCGCGGCGTGGCGAACTTCACCGAGCGCGCGGCCGCAGAGGCCTCGCCGCTCCCGCGCCGGCTCTTCGCGGTCGAAGGCGTCACCGGCGTCATGATCGGCCCGGCCTTCCTCACCGTCACGCGCGGCGCCGGCGTGGATCCCAGCGGCGTCTACCACGGCGTCCACGGCGCCCTGCACGACTACTACGCCGCCAACGAGAGCGCCGTCGATCCCAAGGCGCTCGAGACGACCGCCACCGCGCTCGAGGGCACCGCGAAGCGCATCAAGGAGATCATCGAGGAGGAGGTCCGCCCGGCGGTCGCGATGGACGGCGGAGACATCTCGTTCGAGCGCTTCCACGAGGGGATCGTCTACGTCTGGATGAAGGGCTCCTGCTCCTCCTGCCCCTCGTCGACCGCGACGCTCAAGGGCGGCATCGAGGCCCGGTTGAAGGAGGAGCTGCCGGAGGTCCAGGAGGTCGTCCAGATCTGAGGATCACTCGCCGCCGAATCACTCCACCCGCGCGAACGCCCGCTTGAAGCGCTGCCAGAGGGTGAGCGGCTGGCGAAGCGCGCGGTAGCCCTGCTGCGCGAGCGCCTCGAGCCGCTCCCGATCGCCGGGCCGCACGCCGAGCCCGTAGCGCGTGCGCGCGTAGATCGCCGCCGCCTCCTCGAGCCCCGGCGCGAGCTTGCCCTCGGCCCGGGCCCGCGCGACGGTCTCCTCGACCGACTCATGCGGCAGCGGCTGCACACCTGCGTCCTCGAGCCCGACGCGCAGGTAGCGCCAGAGCCCGTCGATCCGATCGGTGTTCGCCTTGCGCCAGAAGGGCCGGCGCAGGTGCCAGAGCATCAGCCAGCGCCGCAGCGGCCGCTCGACGAGGAAGGCCGGGATCAGCGGCAGCAGCCACGTCGACTTCTCCTTGGCGCCCTCCGCGAACTCCTCGAGCGCTTGCTTGAGCCCCTCCATGTCGAACGGATCGCCGTCGTCCCCCGGCTCCTTCGGCCGGGTCTCCCCGTCGCCGTCGCCCCCGTCGCCGTCGCCCCGCCCGGTGCGCCAGAGATAGGGCGCCAACGCCGCGGTGAACAGGAACAACAGCCCGCCGATCAGCAAGGTCGCCCAGACCGCGCGCGCACCGGCGGTGACCGTGCCCCGCCCCTTGTGTACGAGCCGCCGTGACGGGGCCCCACCGAGCAGCTGCCAGAGCTCCAGGTGGAAGTTCTGCTTCTGGAGCAGGTATGCGCCGAAGGCGAGCACGAAGCAGAGGAGGATCAGCAGCGGGATCGGCAGCCACGCCGAGATCCGGTTGTCCTTCCACTCGCCGACCTGCCCCTCCTCGTTGAGGATGACGATACACGCGCCGACCCAGCCCATCGCGGGCAGGAAGGCCGCGAACATCTCCCAGCGGTGCTGCAGAGACAGGAATCCGGACGCGAAGCCGAGGCCAAACAAGATCCACGGGATGAAGATCCACTCGGGCGGACCCAACCACGCGAGCAGCATCAGCGACGAGACGCCGACGACGCTCCAGACGATGCCCGCGAGCGCCGTCCGCAGGCGCGTCAACGCGACGAGCTGGCCGACCGGGACCCCGAGCAGGCCGGCGCCGAAGAAGAGCGGGATCTGGAAGAAGTCGTTCCCGCCGTTGTGGTACCAGAGCAGCGTCGCGACGACCGTGGCGATCCCGCCCAACGAGAAGAGCCCGAACGCGAGCATCTGGCGCCGCGCGAGCCGGAACGCCTCGCGGAACGGCGGCTTCCAGCTCTTCACGACCGGCTCGCTCGACGGGCCGCTCTCCAGCTGAAAGGCGCTCATCGCGGCTTCTCGAGGATCAGCGCCACGCCCCTGCGCCGCAGCCGCCAGAGCGACGCGCCCGCCTGCCGCGCCGCCTCCGCCGCGAGCTGCGCGCCCCGCAGGATCTCCTGATCGAGCTTCGGCTTCACGCTCCGCCGACGCATGTATTCGAGCAGCTTCGCCGGGTCCAATTTGTTATCTTCGGCGCCGGCAGGGAACGAGTAGAACGCCAGCCGCTCGAGCAGCGGCAGCGCCGGCTCCGAGGGGCCGACGATGTCCCGCGCCTCCCCGACGATCACGGTCAGCTCGGGCCCGCTCACGCCCGTCAACGGCGCGATCGCGCCGGAGATCAACACGCTCGAGCCCTGCGCCCTGGGGATCATGCGCATCGCCTCGGCCGCAGGCATCAGCCCCTGCCACGCCGCCTTCGCGCCGAGCGCCTTCCACCGCCGCTCCTCGCCCCGTCGGCCCTCGAGCTCCTCGAGCCAGACCGCGCCCGTGCCCGCGACCGGCATCACGAGCGAGACCTTCTCGCCCCGCCGGGAGAGCTCGTGCGCGAGCCCCACCCAGCCCTCGACGAGCAGATCGAGCAGCTCGGCGAGCAGCGGCGTGGCCGCTGACAGGTGCGGCGGCAGATAGGTGTCCAGCAGCAGCGTCACCCTGTGTCTGCGATACGGCACCGTCTCCGGCTGGCGCACCATCAGCTCGCCGGCGCGCAGCGAGAGCTTCCAGTTCAGGCGCCGCGTGTCATCGCCCGCGCGGTACTCGCGGAAGCGGAAGAGATCCTCGGTGGGCAGCTTCGCCAGGATCGCGATCGGGCCGTCGGCCTTCGACAGCGAGCGCGGCTGCTCGGTCAGCACGATCGGCCGCAGCGGCGGCAGCACGCGCAGGTGT
Organism: uncultured Myxococcales bacterium; assembly: GCA_964354895.1. Lineage (GTDB taxonomy): Bacteria > Myxococcota > Myxococcia > Myxococcales > Vulgatibacteraceae > CAYHCR01. The sequence continues at coordinate 6,410 of CAYHCR010000131.1, forward strand.
GCCACGGCGTGGCTCGACACACGAACCCTCGTCAGGCCGAGCACGTCCTCGTACCAGATCTCCGCCGGCCCGACGCGATACTCCCCCCGCGGCGTGCGCGGCAGCGGCGCGGAGATCGTCGCCTCCGTCCGGCTCACCCTGGGGTGCGCGACGAAGCGGGTCTCGCCGCCGAGCCGCCACGGCAGCTTCTCGGCGATGTTGAGGCGGAAGCCCGGCGGCACCGGCAGTCGCGCGAGGAAGAACCGCTCCTCGACCGGATCGCCGGCGTCGACGACCGACGGAGAGAGCTCCCGATGGATGCGGCCGCCCTTGCGTCGCACGTGATCATCGAAGGCCTGCACGCTGAAGGCGGAGACGACCGTCGCGATCGCGGCGAACGCATAGACCAGCCCGAGGCCGAGCACCGCGAGCGTGCCGAACTGCGCCCACTTGAGCGAGAGCGCGAGCCCCACGAGCGCGAGGCTCGCGAACAAAAAGCCGATGCCGCGGTTCGTCAGCACCTTCACGTGCCGATCGACCGCCTCGAGGAGGCCCTCGAAGCCGCGTCTGCCCTCGACCGCGAGCACGCGCCGCTCACGGCCGATCTTGCGGAAGACCGCGATCGCCTGCAGGAACGCGGTCGGGATGACGAAGAGCGCGAAGAGGCCGGCGAGGCCGCCGATCGCCTCGGCGACCTCGGCGACGTCGAAGAAGAACGCCGCGAGCAGCCCGACGAGCCAGGGCAGCAGGAACAGCAGGAAGCTGTGCAGCCCCACCCGCAGCAGCAGCCACAGCGAGCGCATCAGGCGGGCGCCGCGACGCTCTGCAGCACCTGCGCGACGAACTCGCGGCCGACGGCCGAGTCGCTCAGCATCACGCGGTGGCCGAGCACGTCCGGCGCGACGGCCTTGACGTCGTCGACGCCCACGTAGTCCCGGCCGGAGAACATCGCCCGCGCCTGCGCCGCCCGCGCCAGCAGCAGCGTGCTGCGCGGCGAGACGCTGCGCAGGTTGCGCGCGTCGGAGCGGATCGCCCGCACCACCGAGACCACGTAGCCCCGCAGCTCGGCCGAGACATAAATCCGGGGCGCCGAGTCCTGCCAGCCCACGAGCTCCTCGCGGGAGATCACCGGCTGGATGTCCTGCAGCACCGGATCGGGCGCGAGGTGCACCTCGAGCATCTTCGCCTCGGCCTCCTCGGGCGGATAACCGACCGACAGCATCATCATGAAGCGATCGAGCTGCGCCTCGGGCAGCGGGTAGGTCCCCTCGTCGTCGAGCGGGTTCATCGTCGCGAGCGCGATGAACGGCGACTCGAGCTTGTGCGTGATCCCCTCGACGGTGACCTGGCGCTCCTCCATGACCTCGAGCAGCGCGGACTGCGTCTTGGGCGTGGCGCGGTTGATCTCGTCGGCGAGCAGGACGTTCGCGAAGACGGGCCTCGGCTGG
>CAYHCR010000132.1:0-7771 GCA_964354895.1 uncultured Myxococcales bacterium
AGCAGGGGGACGAGGCCGGCGCGGCGACGGCCTGGGAGGAGGCGATCGAGCGGGATCCGCGCGACGACGCGCTGGCGCACCGGCTCGAGACGCTGCGCCCCCGCCAAGAGGGCGCCTTCGCCGCCGAGCGGCCCTCGCTCGAGGCGCTCACGGAGCTCGTCGCGGCGCGCGATCGGCGCAAGCCGGCCCCCGGCGCTGATCTGGTCGTGCTCCTCGATCACGGCGTGACGCGGCTGCAGCCGGACGGCACGCGCGCGGAGATCCTCACGCAGGTGCTGCACGCCGTGAACGCCGCCGGCCGCGACCGGCTCACGCGCCTCTCGATGGCGGGGCCCGGCCGCACGCGGCTGCTCGCGGCGTGGGCGGTCGATCCCGAAGGCCACCGCGCGGAAGCGACCAGCGTGCGCGGCCGGCTCGTACACTTCCGCGGGCTGCGGACAGGCTCGACGGTCGTGCTGCAGTACCGTCGCGACGCGCCCCCGCAGGGTTTTTTGTCTCGCCACCTCACGCAGCTCTGGTGGTTCGAGCAGCCGGGCGCCGAGACGCGCCGCTCCGAGTGGGTCCTGTTTGCGCCGGACGGCACGACGCTGCACGAGACGAGCCCCGCGGGCGTCGCGCGTTCGGAGCGCCGGGTCGGCGACGAGCGGCGCATCGCGTGGGTCGGGGAGGAGCTCGCGCCGCAGCTCCCGGAGCCGGGGATGCCCGGGCCGCGCGAGCGCCTGCGCCACCTGCTCGTCTCGTCGGTGCCGAGCTGGGAGAGCTACGCCGCGTGGGAGCGCGCGCTGCTCGAGGGCGTCTTCCGTGAGAGCCCCGAGCTCGCGGCGACGAGCGCGCGCGTGCTCGAGGGGGCGGACTCCGCCGAGGAGAAGATCGCCCGGATTCAGCGCTTCCTCGTCGAGGAGATCCGCTACCAGCAGGACTACGAGGACACCATCGCGGGCGTGAAGCCGCACGCCGCCGCAGAGGTGCTCGAGCGGCGCTACGGCGACTGCAAGGACAAGACGGTCCTCTTCATCGCGCTCGCGCGCAAGGCAGGTCTGCAGGCGCATTTTGCGCTCGTGCAAACATAGCCGGCCGGCCCCGTCGAGCGGGAGGTCCCCATGCAGCAATTCGATCACGCGATCGTCTGGGTGCCGCCGCAGCCGGGCCTCCCGGCCGGGCGCTTCCACGATCCCACCGCGGACGGGCTCGACGTCGGGGTGCTGCGCGGCGACGTGCCGGGCACCGCGTCGCTGGTCTTCGATCCCGACGGCGGCGCGCCCGCGTGGATCGACGTCCCGTTCGATCCCGCAGCGGCGAGCGTCACGCGCTTTGCACTCGCCTTCACCCTCGACGCGGAGGGCGCGGTGCTCGCCGAGGGCACCCTGCGCGCGCAGGGCCTCGATGCGGCGCCGCTGCGGCGGGGCGCCCGCAACGCCGAGCGCTTCCAGCAGGCGTTCCGCGCGATCGTCGGTGACACGTGGGGCGGCGCGACGCTGACCGCGCTCACGCCCACGCAGGTGACGGACCTGCGTCGTCCCGTCGAGGTGGCGCTCGCGTTCCGCACGACCTCGCTGGCCCGGCGCGAAGGCGACACGCTGCGGCTGCGCGTGCCCTCGACCTGGACGCCGCGTGCCGCCTTTCAGCTCCCGACCCGCGCGACGTCCCTGCTGCTCGGCGCGCCCACGAGGGAGGAGCTCGTCACGACGATCACGCTGCCGCCGGGCGCGACGCCGCTGCGGCTGCCCGACGGCCGCGTCGAGAGCGCCTGCCTCGTGCTCGAGCGGCGCGCGAGGGCGGAGCCCGGGCGCGTCGTCGTCACGCAGTCGCTCGAGCGCCGCTGTGAGCGGGTCGCCCCGAGCGCGTATGCCTCGCATCGCGAGGCCGTGGAGGCGATGCTGCGCCTGCTCGACGACGAGCTCGTCCTCACCCTGCCCCCCGTCAAGCCGCCCCCTCGCGGCCGCTGAGCCCTCCATGCCGAACCCCGCCGCCACCCTGATCCGCGACAACCGCGCGCTCTTCGTCGACCGCCTCACCGGCCGGATCGTCGAGGCGCTCCCGCGCTACGGGCTGATCGGCACCCACGAGCTGCGCCAGAGCGTCGACGCGCTGACGGGAGACGTGCTCGAACTCTTCGACGCCGCAGCCTCCGGCCAGACGCGCGTCGCCTCGGAGCGGATGACGGCGATCACCAAGCGGCGGGTCGAGCAGGGCCTGCCCGCCGGCGACTTCCTGACCGCGATCCTGCTCGCGCTGCCGGTCACCCGGGAGTTCCTGCGGACGAGCGGGCGCGAGCGGGATCCGGAGCTCCACCGGGGCTTCGAGCAGATCGAGCAGGCGCTGCACCTGCTGGCCGCGACGGCGGCGGGCGTCTTCGCCGAGTCCGCCCGGCGCCAGCTCGAGGGGAAGAACCAGGCGCTCAACCGGATGGTCCAGGAGCTCCAGAGCCACGAGCGCGCGCTCTCCAGCGAGGCGTCGCAGCGCGGCCGCCAGCTCGACTCCGCCAACGAATTCAACCGCCGCGTGCTCGAGAGCCTCTCCTCGGGCGTCGTCGTCATCTCCGCCCACGACGCGGTGGTCCGCCTCTTCTCGACGCGCTGCGAGGAGATCCTCGGCCTCGCCGCGGAGGACGTCGTCGGCAAACGTGTCGATCTCGCGATCGCGGGCGTCGAGGGCCTCGACATGGCCGGCGCCATCGAGACCGTCCGCACGATCGGCCACTTCCCGATGACGAAGGTGCGGCTCGTGCTGCCGACCGGCCGCGTGATCTTCGCCTGGGTCCGCGCCCAACGCATGTATGACGCCGACGGCCAGCCGGAGGGCACGGTCGTGCTGCTCGACGATGTCTCCGAGCGCGAATTGCTGATCGACTCGTTCTCCCGCTACGTCTCGCGCGACGTCGTACACCGGCTGCTCGCGCGCGCCCGCGGCCCGGAGCTCGAGGGCGAACGACGCACGGCGACGCTGCTCTTCGCAGACATCCGCGGCTTCACCGGGCTCGCCGAGCGCGAGTCGCCCGAGCGGCTGCACGCGCTGCTCAACGCCTACTTCCGCGTGATGATCACCGCGATCACCACGCACGGCGGGATCGTCGACAAGTTCATCGGCGACAAGGTCATGGCGCTCTTCACGACCAGCGGCGATCCGGCGGTCACCGCGGAGAACGGCGTGAAGGCGGCGATCGAGATCCTGCGTGGAGTGAAGGAGCTCTCCGGGAGCGGCACGCTGCCCTCGATCGAGCTCGGCGTCGGCGTGAACACCGGCGAGGTCATGATCGGCAACGTCGGCAGCGAGGAGCGGATGGAGTTCACGGCGATCGGCGACGCCGTGAACGTCGCCGATCGGCTCCAGTCGATCGCGAAGGCAGGAGAGATCCTGATCGGCGCGCGCACCGCCGCGCTCCTCGAGGGGCTCGTCCCGCTCGAGGAGCGCGGGCCGCTCCTGCTCAAGGGCCGGGAGGCCACCGAGCGCGTCTGGGCCGTGAAGTGACGCGACCTAGCGGATCGCCGCCGGCGCGCCGCCCTGCACGATCCGGTAGCGGTAGCCCGCCGCGATCGTAAAGTGCTGCGTCGTGAGCGACTCGTCCGGCCAGCGCACGCTCACCTCGGCCTCGCAATTCGCGCCGAGCCCGAAGTGCTGCACGAGATCGTGCTGGATGCCGTAGTGGCCGTGGCCGCCGCCGACCTCCTGCACCTGCACGCGCCCGTCCGGCGTACGCACCTCGACGCGCGCGCCGATCGCCCGACCGTTCGTGCCTCCTGCGCCGCGCGGATCGAGCTGCAGCCAGTTGCCCTGCTGTCCGAGCACGTTCTCGAAGAGCCGCACGCTGGTGTCCGGGTAGCAGTGATCCTCGCAGCCGCCGCCGGCGCCGCAGCGCGCGCGGCTGTGGCCGACGACGAGATCGAGATCGCCGTCGCGATCGAAGTCACCGACCGCGAGCCCGTGGCTCGAGCGCTGATCGATCCCGAGATCGATCGGGAGCTCCTCGAAGACGCCGTCCCGCACCTGCCGGTAGAGGTGGCCGCGGGTGCCGGGGTAGTCGGTCGTGCCGATGTAGACGTCCATGCGTCCGTCGTTGTCGAAGTCGAACGCCGCCGCCGTGATGTCGCCGTCGTTCCACGCCGGGCAGTGCTCCTTGGAGAGCCCCGTCACGTCGTTGCCCGGGCGGTCAAAGCGCAGCGCCGCTTCGCCGCTGTTGAAGAGCGCCTCCGACGGGTCCGAGGTGCCCCCGACGTCCCAGTGCACGATCTCCGTCGTCAGCAGATCGAGCCGCCCGTCGCCGTTGAGATCGGCGCAGACGGTCGTGCCCGAGTTGCCGCCGAGCCGGAACGGCTCGCGATCGAAGTCGTGGTTCCAGCGGAAGGCGTCGGCGTCGGTGGTGCAGCGGATCAGCTCCGGCAGCGGCACGTCGGCGCAGCCCGGATCGGCGCGGTGCAGCTTGCACCAGCAGCGCGCCGACTCGTTGTCCGACCAGTCCTGCTTCTCGTCGAAGGCGTAGCCCGACGCGACCGAGCGGTTCTGAAACGAGACCGCGCCGTCCGCGGCGCGCGCCCCGACGAAGAGGTGGTTCGGGGCGCGGCCGTAGCTGGCGGAGAGCAGCTCGGTCGTGCCGTCGCCGTCGAGATCGCAGGCCGCCGTGCTCCAGGTGTTCGTGTGTGCGCGGCCCTCGTTGAGCGCGGCCACCTGGTTCCACGCCTCGGTCCTCACCCCGATGAAGCTCGTGACCTCCTCGAAGTGGCCGAGGCCGAGGCCCCGGTGCAGCTCGTCCTGCTGCGGGGTCCCGTCGACGGCGCCCGCGCCGAGCCAGAGGTCGAGGAAACCGTCGCGATCGAAGTCCACGAAGCTCGCGCCGCTGCGCTCGAGGAAGCGCCCCTCCTTGCGGAACGACGCCTCTGCGGGGCCGAGCGCGAAGGAGCCGTCGCCCGCGTTGAGCAGCAGCTCGCCCGACTCGATCGGTGCGGGCGTGCCCGGCTGCGCGGAGAGGCCGGTGTAGAGGTCGAGATCGCCGTCGTTGTCGACGTCGCCGAACGCCACGACCTGGCCCGGACGGCCGCGACCGGGCGTGACGTCGCGCCGCAACGCGGCCACGCCCGACGCCTGCGTGACGTCCAGGAACGCGCCGCCGGTGTTGCGCAGCAGCCACGTCGTGCGCGCGCCGCCGGGGGCGAAGTCATCGCCCGCGTTCCCGCGGCGGACGTAGAGATCCAGCAGGCCGTCGTCGTCGACGTCGGCGGCCGAGATGCGCTGGCCCGCGACGCCGAGCGCCGCGAGGCCCCAGTCGGCGGCGCGGAAGGCCTGCGTGCCGGCCGTCCACGCGCTCCCAGGCGTACACAGGACCGGCAGCGGATCGACGCAGGCCGACGCGACGCACTCCTGTCCGGCCGCGCAGTCCGCGCCGCCGCAGAGGCAGCGCCCGGTGCCCGCCTCGCAGGAGAAGCCGGGCGCGCAATCGACGAGGTCGCACGGATCCTCGCGGCCGCCCGCGCCGCCGCCGGCCGCGCCACCGCCGTCGCCGCCCGCACCACCGCCGCCCGCTCCGCCAGCGGAACTTCCGCCGGCACCGGTGCCGCCCTCACCGTCGGCGTCGACCGAGACCTCCACGACGCTGCACGCCCCGAGCGAGGCAGTCATGAGCAGCAGTGCAGGGAACAGCGCGGAGCGGGTCGTCATCGGCCCATTCTGCCCGATCAGCGGCAGACGTGGAGGCCCGCCAGTCGCTCGATCGTCGGCGCCATGCAGCGGCGACCGGACTGCCGCTGGGCGCAGCGATCCCGCCCCAGGTCGCAGAGCGTCGTGCAGCGCGACCCGCCGCCATCCAGCATCGGCTCGCAGAGGCCCGTCAGACAGTCCACGTCGGTGACGCACGCGGCCTCCGGCAGCGCCCGCAGCTCGTCTGGCTGCACGCAGTACCGAAGCGTCGTGGGGCCGACCGCCTGCAACCCGCAGAAGCCCTCCGTCACGCCCCAGCCGTAGACACAGAGGCCGTCGACGTCGCGCTGCGGGCAGCAGTCGACCTGATCCCAGCAGCCGCCCTCGATGACCCCGCACTGCTTGGCGGGCTCGCCATCGCCGAGCACCTCGTTGCCGATCTGCTGGCAGAGCGTGCCGAGCGGGCAGTCCTGCGTCGCCTCGCAGGGCTGCGAGCAGCGTCGCTCGGTGCAGACGGTCGCGGCGGTGCTGCTCTCCGGCTCGCACGAAGGGGCGCAGAGCTGCGCGGGGCACATCGACGCGCGGCTGAAGCTCCAGAATTCGCAGAATTCGTCCTCCGAGAAGCTGTAACAGAGCGCGCCGAAGCGGCTCCTTGCGGTGGCGGGGACGATGGTGCAGGTCGCCGTCAGCCCGAACGCATCGCACTGCGCCGGATCCACGAACCGGCAGCTCGAGCCGGCGTCACAGTCGGCGTCGCGCCGGCACAGCGGGATCGTCGGGTCGAGCGAGCCGTCGCTCTGCAGCGCGACGCAGCGGTTCGCGGAGCGGCCGCCGTCGAGCGCCATCGGCGCGCAGTCGTAGCCCGGCGGGCAGGCGAGCGCGTCGTTGCAGAGGCGCGTGCAGATGCCGTCGGCGCACGTGCCCGACTCGCACGCCGCGTCGGTGTCACACCTGCGCAGCGAGCGCGTCTCGCCGGCGGGCGAGCGACACGCGAGCGGCGGCTCGCAGCTCTGGCCCTCGACGCACGGCTCCGCCTCGATGATCCGGCAGAGCGTGCCTTCGGGGCACTGCGGGTCGCGCTCGAAGCGGCAGCGGACCTCCTGCTGGTCGATCGGCAGCGCGCAGCGCCCGTCGGTGCAGAGCTCGCCGAACGAGCAGTCGGCGGCCGTGGTGCAGACGCCGGCGATCGCCTTGCGGAGATCGATCGGGACGCAGCTGCCGGACTTGCAAAGCTGCAGCGCTTCACAGTCGACGTCGTGCTCACACTCCGGCGTCGCGCAGGCCGCGGTGACCAGCAGGATCACCGCGCAGAAGATCCTCATCGGAGACAGAGCTCGACGCGCCTCACGCCGGTGCCCGTCTTCGTCGGGTCGGCCCACGCCTGACCGATCGCGAGGTGCCAGATCGAGTCCGGCGTGCCCTGCGCGTCAGCCGGCGGAGAGATCCGCAGCAGCTCGTCCGCGACGTCGACGAGGCACGGATCAAACGCCTGCACCCGTCCGTCCCCGACCCAGATCCGCCGCGTCTCGCAGCCATTCGGGAAGAAGTTCGGCTCGCGCCGCTCCGCCGGCCCCGCCCCGATCGCGTCGGAGGCGAAGCGCACCAGATCCCGGCCGTCGACGACCAGCTCCGCGTCGTGCTCGCTCGTGCCGCCGTCATCGCCGGTCGCCACGCCGGTCGAGGAGTCGGAGAGATGCAGCGCCGTGCCGGTCGGATCGCACGCCTCGATCCGCAGCTCGACGCCGAGCCGCCCGACGAGCTCGAGCGAGAGCCGCGCGACGCCCTGCTGCACGCTCACGACGGTGAACGGCAGCGCGGCGCCGCAGGTGTGGCGGCCGGTCTGCAGATCGATCGCGCAGGTGCCGGCGCACGGCGCGGCGGGCAGCGGCTCGCAGCAGCTCCCGCCCGCGTTGGGACGGAGCGGGTCATCGCAGCAGGTCTCGGGACGACGCGGGTCGCCGGCGCACTGCGCGCCGTCGCCGCCCGCGTTGCAGGCCATCGCGCCTTCGCGGAAGCAGGCGCCGTCGACCGCGAGGCAGAGCGCGCCGAGGCCGAACCCCTCGTCGGTCGCGCCGTCACAGTCGTCGTCGACGCCGTTGCAGCGCTCCTGCGGATCGTCCAGCAGCTGGCAGGTCGTCGCCCG
>CAYHCR010000133.1:0-7745 GCA_964354895.1 uncultured Myxococcales bacterium
ATGCTGCGGCTCGCGCTGAAGGGGCAGCATAACTTCACGCTGCACGAGCTCCCCGATCTGGGCGATCCCCCGCGGTGGGCGCGGATGGTCGCCGAGCGCTTCGGGCCGCTGGACGCGTACGCGACCGCGAACGGCTGGGTGCGCGACTGCATGCTGCCGTACTACCCGGTCATCCACCCGGTCACGCTCGTGCCGCCGGAGGAGCGCGTGCGGATCGACGGCACGATGGTGCGGGCGGCGATGCGCGCGGGCGGCGACTGGGCGGCGCTCGTCCCCCCGGAGATCGCCGCATACCTGCGCGAGCGCGGGCTCGTGGAGCGCTTCTTCAGGGAATTCCCGCCGCCGGCGGCGCCCGCAGGATCGTGACGGGCGTGCCGACCTTCGCTGCGGCGAAGAGCTCCTCGATCTCGGGATCGCTCACGGCGACGCAGCCGAGCGTCCAGTCGGTCAGCGTGAGCTGCGTCCCGGCCCGGGTGTGTCCGCCGCTGCCGTGGATCCCGACCGCGCCGCCGAGCTTCGTGTTCCAGGGCGGGCAGCGCTTCTTCGCGGCCGCCTCGCGGATCGCCTGCGCCTGCGACGGCGTCACGAGCCCCGCCTTCCCGCCGCGCTCGGCGTCCTCCGGCATCGGGTAGGAGAGCCCGAGGAAGAGGTGAAACGCGCTCTTGTCGTTCTTCGTGCAGACGAAGAGCTCGCCCTCGGGCGTCGCGCTGTCGCCCTGCTGCACCTTGTCGAGCGACGTCTCGCCGCCGAGGTTCATCACGTAGCTCTTCACGAGCTGCGCGCCGCAGCGGGCGTCGAGCCTTCGGACGGACTTGTATACGACCAGGTGCAGCGTGCAGGGGGCGCCGCCGTTCGAGCGCCGCCACGCGGCGATGGCGTCCGCGAGCGGGACGGCGGGGGCGTCGAAGAGCGCGCGCGCGGGCGTGCCGGGCGGGAACGCGGCGTCGACCGGCAGCGTGGTGGCGAGGGCGAGCGCAGCGACGAGCGGGGCGAAGGTCATGCGGCAGGGGCCTCGTTGGCGGGCGGGCGCGTGGCCGACTACGTTACGCCGCTTCGGAGGGCGCGCCATGCGGCAGGTTCCGTTCGTGAAGTATGAAGGGCTGGGCAACGATTTCCTGGTCGTGGACCGCCTGCGCGAAGGGGCGCTCGGCACGCCCGCCGAGGCCGCGTGGCTGTGTGATCGTCACTTCGGCGTGGGCGGCGACGGCGTGCTCACCCTGCTGCCGTCGAGCACCGCCGATCTGCGCATGCACATCTTCAACGCCGACGGCTCCGAGGCGGAGATGTGCGGCAACGGCATCCGCTGCGTCGCCAAGCACGTCGTGGACGCGGGCCTCGTGCCGGGGGACGAGGTCCGCATCGAGACGGCAGCAGGGCTGCGCGTCTGCCGCGTGGAGCGGGGCCCGGACGGGCTCGTGGCGCTCGTCGCCGTGCAGATGGGGCGGCCGGTGCTGGAGGCCGCAGAGGTGCCCACGGCCGGAGAAGGTCGGCAGGTCGCGGTGCCGACGCCCGTGCTGGAGCGCAGCTTCGCGGTGACGGCGGTCTCGATGGGCAACCCGCACGCGGTGATCTTCGACGCGGGCGTGACGGACGCGGAGCGCGCGGCGAGGTACGGGCGGGCGCTGGAGAACGACCTGCAGAGGTTCCCCCGGAGGACGAACGTCGAGTTCGTGGAGCGGCGGGGCGCAGCGCTGCACGTCATCGTCTGGGAGCGCGGCAGCGGGTTGACGCTCGCGTGCGGGACGGGCGCCTGCGCGACGGCCGTGGCGGCGACGCTGCTCGGCCACGCGCGCGAAGGGGAAGCGGTGCAGGTCGTGCTGCCGGGCGGGCCGCTCTCGATCACGGTCGCGCCGGGCCTGACGGGCGTCACGATGGTGGGGCCGGCGCGGCGGGTGTTCGCGGGGGTCGCGGAGGTCCCGTAGCGACCGGCCCTGCGAAGCCCGACGATCTCCCACCCGTTCGGGCTAGCGTGCCCGCCCGATCGAGGTGGCTGCATCGCCCGCTCCACAGGAGTCCGTCATGCGTTCGTCCAGCGCCCGCGCGCTCGCCGTCTCCCTCGTCCTGCTCGCAGCGTGCGGCACGAACGTGGAGTCGACGAACCCGTATGACCCGAGCTCCACCGATCCGATCCCCGGCGCCGTCCGCGGGCGCGTCGTCGCGGAGGGTCGCGTCTCGGCGGCCGGGATCCGCGTCTACCTCGAGGACGGGGCCAGAGAGATCGCCCACGGCGACACCGGCGAAGACGGCGGCTTCCTCGTCTCCGGCGTGGCGCCCGGCACGTACGAGCTCGCCATCCGCGAGGCGGACTTCTATCCGCTGCGGCTCTTCGGGATCGAGATCGCGCTCGGCGAGACGGTCGAGCTCGGCGAGCTCGTGCTGGCCTCCCGCGCCACCGGCGCCGACGCCTCCGTCATCACGGGCCAGGCCCTCTTCGAGGGGCAGACGGACCACGCGGGGATCCTCGTCGTGGTCCGCGGCACGACGGTCCGCGGCCAGACCGATCCGTCGGGAATGTATGCGCTCCCCGTCGCGCCCGGGACGTATGAGCTGCAGTTCTCCGCGCCCGAGTGGAGCCCGCTGGGGCGCGCAGAGGTGGTCGTGGCGGCGGCCGAGACGGTCACGCTCGAGCCCGTCACGCTGACCCGGTCGCCCGCGACGATCACCGGCGAGATCCTCCGGCGAAGCTGTACGGCGGCGGCCGAGGAGGCCCCCGAGCCCGCGGAGGGCGCGCTCGTCTCGGCGGTGGGCAGCGGCGCGACGGCGGTGACCGACTCGCAGGGGAGGTTCCTCCTCACCGGCCTGCCGGGCGGCACGTGGGCGATCCGCGCGACGCTCGCCGGCCAGGATCCGGGCGACTCGCTGCCGGTGACGGTGCGCGGCGGCGAGACCGCAGCGCTGCCCGAGAGCCTCGTGCTCGCCCCGGCGCTCGGCGCGGTCGTCGGTCACGTGCGCCTCACCGATCGGGTCGATCACGCCGGCAGCCTCGTGCAGCTTCGCGGGGTCGCCGGCCTCGACGCGGTGACGGCCGAGGACGGCGCGTTCCGCATCGCGGGCGTCTGCGCGGGCGAGGGCTACGAGCTCCACGCGCGGGCGACGCAGGATGGATTTCTCCCCGGCGTCGCCTCCGGGATCACCGTGCTCTCCGGGGAGGACACCGTCCCGGTCGAGCTGCTGCTCGCACCGCAGCAGGGCGGGCTCGTGCTCGCCGGCGGCGCGGACGCCGTGCGCACGACGACCGTCTCGTACGCGCTCGCGGCCCCCGCCGGCACGACGGAGCTGCGGCTCTCGGAGGTCGAGTTCACGGACGCCGAGACCGGCTGGGGCCCGTACCGGGAGAGCGGGACGTTCCCGCTGCGCGATCTCGACGGCGCGCGGACCGTCTTCGCGCAGCTGCGGGGCGGCGGCGCGCTCTCGGCGATCCTGCGTGACACCGTCGTGCTCGACCGCGTGGCGCCCGCGTCGCCGGCCGTGCTGATCGAGGGTGGAGCCGTCTACAGCCGCGATCCCGACGGCGCGGTGACGCTGACGCTGACGGCGAGCGAGGTGGCCGTCGCGCCGGTCGATCGCACGAGCGGGCTCGCGCTGATGAAGCTGCAGAACCACGATCTGCAGGCCGCGGCGCCGCCGCCGTCGGATCCGTCGGACGCGCGGTGGGAGGATCCGGCCCTGGTGCCCGTGCTCGCCTACCAGCGCACGTTCGACCACCCGCTCCTGCGCCCCAACCTCGACGAGCCCAAGGAGCTCTGGGTCCGCTTCGGCGACGCCGCCGGGAACTGGTCTGCGCCGATCGCGGCCGGGGTGACCCTCGATCGCGAGGCGCCGGACGGCGCGGCAGTGGAGATCGTGACGGCGACGCCGGGCCTCACGAACGACAGCCGCGTCACGCTGTTGCTGACGGCCACCGACGAGAACCCGGGCGTGCAGGCGCGGATCGCAGGCTCCAGCGCGTTCCTGGGCGCGGTGCTGCAGCCCCTGCCGTCGCCGCCGACGGTGGCGTGGGACCTCGCGCAGGTCGACGGTCCGCAGACGGTCTGGGTGCAGTACGCGGATCTGGCCGGCAACCTCGGGCCGCCGCTCTCTGCCTCCATCGAGCTCGACACACGCGCGCCGACGGGCGTGCGGCTCGCGATCGATCCCGCGCCCTACGCGGCGACCCGCGACGTCACGCTCACGCTGTCGGCCCAGAGCGCCGCCGAGATGATCTTCTCGATGGCGCCCGACCTCGCCGACGCGGCCGGCGCCCCGGAGGCGTGGCTGCCCTACGCCCCGTCGCATACCTTTACGCTCCCGGCCGGGGACGGTCCGCACGTCGTCTACGGAGCGTTTCGAGACGCCGCCCACAACGAGAGCGTGCTGCTCTCCGCGACGGTGACGCTCGACACGGCGGCGCCCGTCGTCTCCGCGGTGGAGGTCCTCGAGGGATCGGACGTGTCGGCCCCGGGGATCCGCCTCGCGGTCACGGCGCTGCCGGGCCCGCTCGACGCGTTCGAGCTGCGCGTCGACGTCCAGGAATCCCCGCCCGCCGGCGCGATCACGACCGGCGCGTGGCAGCCCTTCCAGCCCGCGCTCCCGCTGACGTTGCCGGCGCCGGACGGCGTGAAGGAGCTGCAGGTCCGGGTCCGCGACGCCGCGGGCAACGTCTCCGTGCTCGCCGGCGCCGCGCGCGTCACGCTCGACACGACGCCGCCGATGCTGGTGGCCGTGGAGCTCGGCTCGGGCGCGGTCTACACGCGCGAGGCGGCGGTCCTCCTCACCGTCGACACGCTCGGGGCGGACCAGGTGCTCGTCTCGAACCGCGCCGACTTCCTCGGCTCGGTGTGGCAGCCGCTGGTCGATCCGAGCCTCGCCTGGACGTTGCCTGCGAGCGACGGTCTCCACACGGTCTTCGTCCGGGTCCGCGATCTCGCCGGCAACGAGGTCTCCGGCCAGGCCTCGATCACCCTCGATCGCGCAGGCCCGCAGCCGGCGGCCGTCACGCTGGACGGCGGCGCCGGATACACGGCAGACCTGTCCGTCGACCTGCTGCTCTCCGCCACCGACGCCCTCTCCGGCGTGGTCCTCGCGGAGGTGGACACGGAGGCGAGCTTCACGGGCGCCACCGTCCTCCCGTGGGCCGGCGCCGGCAGCCAGGCGCTCCTCGGCTTCGCGCTCGAGCCGCAGGAGGGCGCGCAGACCGTCCACGTCCGCTTTCATGACCTCGCCGGCAATACGTCCATCGCGACCTCGACGATCCGGGTCGATACGGAGCCGCCGGCCGGCACGCTGGTGATCGATGGTGGCGCGAGCCACGCGCAGGCCGCCGCCGTGACGCTGGCCCTCGCGGCGCCCGCCGACGCCACGCTCGTGAAGGTGATCGACGGCGCGATCGCCTCGTGCGCCGCGCCCCTGCAGCCCTTCTCCTCTTCGTTGCCCTGGACGCTCCCGGCCGGGGACGGCGTCAAGGCGATCTCGGTCTGTTTCCTCGACGGCGCAGGAAACACCTCGACCGCGACCGCCTCGATCACGCTGGACACGCAGAGCCCGGCCGGCACGGTGGCGATCGACGGCGCCGCGACGTACGCGGTGAGCCGCACGGTCGTGCTGACGCTGGGCGCTGCGGCCGACGCGACCTCGATGGCGATCGCCAACGCGCCGACGCTCGACTGCTCGATCGCAAACTGGGAGCCGCTCTCTTCGCCGCGCACGTGGACGCTGACGGCGGGGGATGGCGCCAAGCATGTCTCGGTCTGCTTCCGGGACGGCGCGGGCCGCACGGCCGGCGCGACCGCCTCGATCGTGCTCGACACCGTCGTCCCGACCGGCAGCGTCGCGATCGATGGCGGCGCCACCTGGAGCCGCGACTCGACGGTGGACCTCACGCTCACGGCGTCCGACGCGGGCGGCTCCGGCGTGGCGTTCGCGGACGTCGCGCTCGACGCGAGTTTCTCGTCCGCGCAGCGGGTTGTCTGGGCCGGCGGGGCGAGCCAGTCGCTCGCCGACGTGGCGCTGGTGCCGGGCGACGGTCCACGCACGATCTACGTCCGATACCTCGATCTCGCCGGGAACCAGCTCGAGGTCGCGGCCACGGTGGTCGTCGACACGGCCGCGCCCGCAGGCACGATCGCGATCGCCGCCGGCGCCGCCTACACCCAGTCGGCGGCGGTCACCGTCACGCTCGCCGCGCCGGCCGACACGCTCCGCATGCGGCTCGAGGACGGCGCCACGCCGAGCTGCGCCGCGCCGCTCGTCGCGTACGCCACCTCGGCGCCGCGCACGCTGCCGGGCGCCGACGGCCTCAAACAGCTCTCCGTCTGCTTCGAGGACGCCGCCGGAAACACCTCGACCGCGACCGCGAGCATCGTGCTCGACACCGCAAACCCGGCCGGCACCGTGTCGGTCGACGGAGGCGCGGCGACGACCGTGAGCCGCGACGTGACGCTGGCGTTCACGGGCCCGGCGGACACGACGCAGCTCTCCATCGCCAACGCGAGCAGCCTCGACTGCACGACCGCGATCTACGAGGGCTTCGCGCCGCAGAAGGGCTGGACCCTGACGATCGGCGACGGCAGCAAGACCGTCGCGGTCTGCTTCAAGGATCTCGCGGGGCGCACCGCCTCGACCACCGCCGGGATCACCCTCGACACGACGTTCCCCGCCGCAACGCTCACGCTCGCCTCGGGCGCGACGTATGCGACCGGGGCCAGCGTCGCTGCCGCGCTGACGTTCTCGGCCGACGTGAACGGCTTCGCGCTCGCGAACGAGACGATCGACTGCAGCCGGGCCGTCTTCACCTCCGTCGTCCCGCCCGCCACCACCGCGTCGGTCGCGAGCCACGCCCTCTCCGCCGGCGAGGGGAACAAGACCGTCGTCGCGTGCGTCCGGGACGTGGCCGGAAATGTCTCGCAGGCCAGCGACTCGATCGTGCTCGACAGCGAGCCGCCGAGCGCGGCGCAGCTCACGCTCTCGCCCGCGGAGACCACGGGCACGCCCGTCGTGACGGCGCTGCTCTTCGCGAGCGGCGCGACGCAGATGTGTCTCTGGGGCGACCTCCTCGGCGGCTCCAACGACGCATGTGTCGCGAACGGCTGGACCGCAGGGCTCGCGAGCACGTCGATCACGCTGACGGCCGCCGATGGCGGGAAGCAGGTCAACGTCCGCTTCCGCGACGCGGCCGGGAACGTGAGCGCCTCGGCGCAGGCCACGGTGACGCTCGATCGGACCGCGCCGGTCGTCTCCGCCTTCGGCGTGTATGGGCTCGCGCGGGGCGGCGCCAGCGCGACCGTCACCCGGATCCAGACCGTCGTCGCGCAGCTCGTCGGCTGGACGGACGCCGGCACCGGGATCACGGAGCTCCAGCTCTCCGAGAGCGCCGTCTTCGCCGGCGCCGCCTGGCAGAGCGCGGCGACCAACGTCCCGTTCACGCTCAGCGGTGGCGACGGCTCCAAGACCGTGTTCGGCCGGGCCCGGGACGCGGCCGGCAACGTCAGCCTCACCGTCTCCGGCAGCGTCGAGCTCGACCAGACCCCGCCGTCCGGCGGCGCGCTCACGCTCGCCGGCGGCGCGACCTACACGGCCGCGGTCCTCGTGACCGCCTCCTTCTACACGGGGGGCGACGCGATCCAGTGGAGCGCGACCGGCACGGGCAACTGGAACAACTGCGCGGCAAACCCGTGCGCGAGCGCGCCGCTGTTCCAGGACCTCGCGCGGACCCTCGAGGTCGGCGACGGCCTCAAGCGCGTCGCGCTCTTCTTCCGGGACGAGGCCGG
>CAYHCR010000134.1:0-7671 GCA_964354895.1 uncultured Myxococcales bacterium
GCTCGCCTCGTGCATCGCGGCGGGCGTCGAGCCGGTCGCGTACCTGCGCGACGTGCTGCCGAAGCTCGCGCGGCGCGTCCGCATCAAGGACGTGCCGGAGCTGCTGCCGCAGGCGTGGAAGCTGCGGCACGGCGACGATCCGCTGCCGGTCGCGCCGCCGGGCGGGATCGCGCTGCCGGCGATCGACGAGCTCGAGTAGTCGGGCGGTCCCCGCTGCCCGCGCGGTGGGCCTTCCCGCGCGCGCGTCGGGCCGGGGAGGCGGCGGCCTCGCGGCGCAGCGTTGCCGCCTGGTGCAAGCACGCGCGCGCGCCATCACGTACGGCTCCTCACGACGAGCGGATTCCGGGGGCGGTCGGGCTGACGGTCACTTCCAGAATCCCGCATACTCTCCCTACCCTCCGGGTTGGCGGTCCCTCGGCCCCTGAACCTCGGTCAGCGAGCAGGTCATGAAGAAAAATGATTCCGACGTCGCGATCCTCATCGTCGACGACAAGCCGCGCAACCTCTTCGCCCTCGAGCAGATCCTCAAGGACGTCCCCGCCCGGATCATCCAGGCGACGAGCGGCGACGAGGCCCTCGCGCTCTCGCTGAAGCACGAGTTCGCGCTCGCGATCCTCGACGTGCAGATGCCCGGTATGGACGGCTACGAGCTCGCCGAGTTGCTGCTCGGGAATCCCTCGACGAGCACCGTCCCGATCATCTTCGTCAGCGCCGCCTATCAAGACGAGACGCACCGCTTCCAGGGCTACGCGAGCGGCGCCGTCGACTACCTCGTCAAGCCGCTCGACCCGGCGATCCTGCTCGGGAAGGTCCGCGTCTTCCTCGAGCTCGGGCGCGTGAGGGCGCAGCTCGAGAGCCTCCTCCGCGAGCGCACGCGCGAGCTCGACGCCAAGGGCGACCAGCTGACGCGCCGCGACGGCTTCCGGGACCTCGTGAGGGGCGTCTCGCGCGACCTGCAGCACACCGAGCTCGACCCGCGGCGCACCATCGAGGCCTCGCTTCGGAAGGTGGGTGAGCACATCGGCGCGAGCCACGCCTTCGTGCAGTTCTCGGCGATCGACGCCTGGGGGCGCCCGCTGCTCGGCTGGTGGTCCGTCGAGCCGGAGGGGGCGCGCGAGGAAGCGTCGAGCTGCACGCCGCACCTGTTCAGGCACGAGGCGCTGCGCCTCGGTACGGCCGTCGTGGTCACCTCACTCGAGAGCCTCGAGGACGACCGGATGCAGCTCACGAAGCTCGGCGTCTGCTCGCTGTTGCTCTTCCCGATCATCGAGGAGGCGGAGCTGCGCGGCGTCTTGGGCTTCGACTGGCGCGGGCCCGGTCCGGGCGCGCAGCCCGATCAGTTGGAGTTCCTCGCGCCGCTCGCCGACACGCTCCACAGCTCGCTGATGCGCTCCGTCGCGGAGACGCGTCGCTTGGCGAGCGAGGCGCAGCACCGCAACCTCTTCGACACGACCGCGCATGGCGTCATCTACCAGACGCCCGAGGGCACGATGTTGTCGGCGAACGCAGCGGCCTCGTCGATCCTCGGCTGCCGCCCCGGAGAGATCATCGGCGAGGGCGGCTGCTTCAGCGCCTATCTCCAGCCGATTCGCGAGGACGGCAGCGTCTATCCGCCGCGCGAGCATCCCGCGGTGGTCGCGCTTCGTTCGGGGCGCGGCGTCCGCGGAGCGCTCGTCGGGATCCACAACCACCGCGACCAGACGCGGCGCTGGATCTTGGTCGACGCCGTGCCGCTCTTCCGCCTCGGCGAGCGCGACCCCTATCAGGTCTACACGACCTTCTCGGACCTCACCGCGCTGAAGGCGGCGAACGAGGAGAAAGACCGCCTCACGCACGTGGAGGCCGAGAGCAAGGCGAAGAGCGAGTTCCTCGCGAGCATCAGCCACGAGATCCGCACGCCGATGAACGCGGTGCTCGGGTACACGCAGTTGCTCCTGCGCGAGGCGGGGCTCTCGGCGCGGCAGCGTGAGTACCTCAAGACGATCGACCGAAGCGGAATGCACCTGCTCGCGCTGATCAACAACGTGCTCGACATGGCACGCATCGAGTCGGGCGCGAACACGATCGAGGTCGCCCCGACCGACCTCGAGGACGTGATCACGGACACCGAGCGGATGTTCCGGCACCGCGCCGCCGAGAAGCGCCTCGCGTTCCGCGTCGAGCGTCCGGCGGAGATGCCGGGTGAGGTCCTGATCGACGCGGGCAAGGTCCGGCAGGTGCTGATCAATCTGCTCGGCAACGCGATGAAGTTCACGCACGCTGGCTCGATCACGTTGCGGCTCTCGACGGCGGCCGTCGGCGCGTGCGACCTGCGCATCATCCTCGAGGTCGAGGACACCGGCTTCGGCATCCCCGAGGAGCAGCTTGCGGAGGTCTTCAAGCCGTTCGTGCAGGTCGCGCCCGGAGCCGCGAGGGTCGGCACCGGCCTCGGGCTGAGCGTCAGCAGGGGCTTCGCGCGCGCGATGGGCGGAGAGATCTCGGCGACCTCCGCGCTCGGCGTCGGCAGCACCTTCCGCTTCGAATTCGTCGCGGAGGTCGCCAACGGCGCGCTGCGTCGGTCAGAGGCGCCGCGCGCCATCGGGCTCGTTGAGGACTCGCCGCGGATGGTCGTGCTCCTCGTCGAGGACGACCCAGACAACCGCACCATGCTGACGCGCACGCTCGCCGCCGTCGGGCTCGCCGTGATCGAAGCGTGCAACGTGGAAGAAGCGGTTTCGGCGTTCGCGAAGGAGCCCTGCGGCCTCGTGCTCTCGGATATGCACCTGCCGGACGGCGATGGACTCGAGGTCATGCACAGGATTCGCGCGCTGCCCGGCGGCGCGACGGTCCCCGTGGTGATCGTATCTGCGAGCGCGCTGAAGCACGACCAAGACGACATCGTCTCCGCCGGCGTCGATGGCTTCGTCGGCAAGCCGGTCCGCGAGGCGGAGCTGTTCGCGGAGATCTCCCGGCTGACGGGGACCGTCTTCCGGTATGCCGGCGATCACCTGGCCGCTCGACCGTCGGACTCCCTGCGCCCGGCCGCTCTGCACCAGGTGCCGATGGAGTTGCGCGCGGCCCTCGTGAACGCCGTGCAGGGCGGCTACCTCGACGAGGTCGGCGAGGCGATCAGGGCGTTCGAGCTCGTGGTGAGTCCGGACCTCGCGCAGACGGTCCGCAAACTCGCGGATGACTTCAAATACGACGCGCTGCTCAAGCTGCTGGAGCGCGGACAGGGAGAGCCATGAGGACGATCAACGTGCACAGCGCCAACATCCTCGTCGTCGACGACACGCCGGAGAACCTGCGCCTGCTGTTCCGGGCGCTCTCCGGCGCGGGACACCGAGTGCGCGCGGCGCCGAGCGGCGCCGAGGCGCTCAGGCTCGCGCGCAACGAGCCTCCCGACATCATCCTCCTCGACATCGATATGCCCGAGATGAACGGCTTTCAGGTCTGCGAGGAGCTCCAGAACGACCCGGTGCTCGGGCGCATCCCCGTGCTGTTCATCAGCGCGATGGACGACACCGCGTCGAAGCTGCAAGCGTTCGTCCGCGGCGGGCGAGACTTCGTCACCAAGCCCTTCAACGTCGAAGAGGTGCTCGCCCGCGTCGCGACGCACGTCGAACTCCGCCGCCTCGAGGTCGCCCTCAGCGCGCAGAAATTCGAGCTCGAGAAGGTCGTCGCCGCGCAGGTTCAGGAGATCTCCGAGGCGCAGGTCGCGACGATCGTCGCGCTCGCGAAGCTCTCGGAGTCGCGCGACGACAACACGGGGATGCACGTCGAGCGGATCGGTCGCCTCTCCGACGTGCTGATCCGCATCGCGAAGCGGCTCTCGAACCACTCGGAGGAGTACGACGACGGCCTGCTACGGGTGATCGGGAGAGCCGCGACACTGCACGACATCGGGAAGGTCGCCATTCCCGACGCGATCCTGCTCAAGCCAGGAAAACTGAGCACCGAGGAGTTCGAGACGATGAAGACGCACTCCGTCGTCGGCGCCAACACGCTCGACCATGTCCTCGAGAGCTATCCGCGCAACGACCTCGTGCGCGTCGGTGCCGAGATCGCCCGCGGTCATCACGAGAAGTGGGACGGCAACGGCTACCCCGCGGGCCTCGCAGGCGAGGCGATCCCGCTGAGCGCGCGCATCGTCGCGCTCGTGGACGTCTACGACGCCATTCGCTGTGCCCGCCCGTACAAGCCCGAGCAACCGCACTCCGTGGCAGCGGAGGCGGTGCGCAAGGGGAGCGGGACGCACTTCGATCCCGCGCTCGTCGAAGCCTTCAACGTGGCCGAGCAGGAGATCGAAGCCCTGTGGATCGCGCTGCAGTCGAAGCCCTGATTTTGCAAGCGCTGTAGAGCGAGCGGCGCCACAGCGCCCGTCGCTCTTCGGCCGATGTCGGCTCGAGGACCTCCCGTCATGCTCAAATCCATCCGCTCCAAGCTCTTCTCGATTCTCGCCGGCGCGGGCTTCATCGCGCTCTTGGTCGCAGCCCTCGGCTACTGGGGGCGCACGCACGTCGAGGAGGTCCTCGACGAGGTGACGGGGAACCGGCTCCCCTCGAGCATCGCGCTCGGGCAGCTGAACCTCGAGCTGATCAACATGCGCCTCTGGACGCGCCTCGCGGTGGTGGATCTCGAGGCGGAGAACCCCGACGCCGTCCACGGCGACCGGCGGTTGCGCGACGCCGCGTTGGTCGCCGCCGAGCGCGCCCGCGCGGTCTACGAGGCGCTCCCGCAGGACCGCGCCGAGGTCGAGCTCTGGCGGGACTTCGGCTCGCGGTTCTCGGAGTTCTCCGCGTCGAACACGATGTTGTGGAGCCACCTCGACGCCGGCGCGCTCGGGCAGGCTCAGGCGATGCACGCCGCGCACCAGCAGGCGGCGGAGGCGGCGCTCGCCGCGTGCGCCAAGGTGGTGCAATATCAGGCGACGACCGCGGTTCAGCTCTCCAAAGACGCCGACGACGCGCAGGCGCTCTCGAACCGCGTTCTGGTCGGCGTGCTCTTGCTGGCGCTGCTCCTGATCGGGCTCGCGGGCGGGTCGATCGTCAGCGCGATCAGCGCGCGGACCACGATGCTGAAGGAGGCCGCCGAGAACCTCGCGCGCGGCGACTTCGACGCGCAGCTTGGCGCGCGCGGGGAGGACGAGTTCGGTCCGCTCCACGACGCGATGCGCAGCGTCGTCGAGTCTCTGCGCGAGTCCGCGCGGGCGGCGGCGGACATCGCCAAGGGCGAGCTCGACGTGGAGGTGATTCCGCGCGGCCCGCGCGATCAGCTCGCGATCTCCTTCAATCGCATGGTCGCGAGCCTCAAGGACACCGCCAAGCAGGCGAACCTGATCGCCCTCGGCGACTTCGGCGCGGACTTCACGCCACGCAATGACAAGGACCTGCTCGGCATCGCGCTGAAGACGATGACCGTCAACCTGCGCGACGCCGCCGCCGCCGCAGAGGCCATCGCGAGCGGCGACCTAGCCGTCGGCGTGACCTCGCACGGCCCGCGCGACCTGCTCTCGGGCGCCATCAACCGCATGGTCGGGACGCTGCGCGATGTGTCGCGCCAGGCGAGCGCCATCGGGTCCGGCGACTACTCGGCCGAGGTCGTCCCGCGCAGCGAAAAGGACGAGCTGAGCTTGGCGCTCCGGGCGATGACGCTGAGCCTGCGCGAGGCGACCGGCGCCGCGGAGGCGGTCGCCAACGGGCACCTCGACATCGTCGTCACGTCGAAGGGGCCCCGCGACGCGCAAGCGGCGGCGCTCAACCGAATGATCGCGAACCTGCGCGAGGCCGCGCGGCAGGCGAACGTGATCGCGACGGGCGACTACGCCGCGGACGTCGTGCCGCGCAGCGAGCGCGACGAGCTTGGGATCGCGCTCCGCAAGATGACGCGCTCGCTGCGGGATAGCGCGCGTGAGGCGCGCGATGCCGACTGGGTCAAGACCGGCGTCGCCAAGGTCAACGCGCTCGTGCTCGGGCAGGACAACATGCAGACCCTCGCCACCTCGGCGGTGACGGCGCTCGCCGAGCACCTCGGGGCGAAGGTCGGCGCCATCTACCTGATGGAGCACGACCAAGACGGTCCGCTGCTGCAGTTGCTCGGCTCGTACGCGTACACGCAGCGGAAGAACCTCTCGAGCCGCTTCCGCCTCGGCGAGGGGCTCGTCGGGCAGGCGGCGCTCGAGAGGAAGCAGATCGTCCTCGAGAACGCGCCCGAGGACTACGTCCGCGTGACGTCGGGGCTCGGGGAGACCCTGCCCCGCAACATCTGCGTCGCGCCGGTCGTCTACAGGGGCGAGCTGCGCGCGGTCATCGAGCTCGGCACGCTGACGGTGCTGACCGCCGTGCATCAGCAGTACATCGAGCTCGTCGCGGCGGTGATCGGCGCGGCGTTCGAGATCGCCCGGAACCAAGAGGCGATCCGCACGCAGCAAGTGGAGCTCCAAGCCAACAACGAGGAGCTCAAGCAGCAGCAGCGCTCCTTGCAAGCGGCGAGCAACGAGCTGAAGGCGCAGCAGGTCGAGCTCGAGCAGTCGAACGAGGAGCTCGAGGCGCAGATGCAGCGGACGATGGAGTCCGAGTCGCGCCTGAAGGTGCAGCAGCGCGAGCTCGAGGTGACGAATCAGGAGCTCGGCGAGCGGAACGGCAAGCTCGAGATCCAGAAGAGGGAGATCGAGCGCGCGCGCTCCGAGCTCGCGAAGCAGGCGGACGACCTCGCCATCGCCAGCAAGTACAAGTCCGAGTTCCTCGCGAACATGTCGCACGAGCTGCGCACGCCGCTCAACAGCTTGCTGCTGCTCGCGCGCTCGCTGCGCGACAACCCGGAGGGCAACCTCAACGCGGATCAGCAGGAGTCCGCGAGCGTCATCTTCGCGAGCGGCAACGACCTGCTCAACCTGATCAACGAGATCCTCGACCTCGCCAAGATCGAGGCCGGTCGCATGGAGCTGAGACTGGAGACCGTGGAGGTCACGGAGATCGCGCAGACCCTGGTCAGGCAGTTCGGGCACATGGCGAAGAACCAAGGGCTGACGCTCGCGGTCCACGTCGCGCCCGACGCGCCGACGCGCCTCGTCACCGACCCGCACCGCCTCGGGCAGGTGCTCAAGAACCTCGTCGGCAACGCGCTCAAGTTCACGGACACGGGCGGCGTGACGCTCTCGTTCGGCTTGGTCGCGCCGGGCGTGGACCTCTCTCGCAGCCGGCTGACGCCAGAGCGCGCGATGGCGATCCGCATCACGGACACCGGCATCGGTATCCCGCACGACAAGCAGAAGATCGTCTTCGAGGCGTTCCAACAGGCGGACTCCGGCGACAAGCGCCGGTACGGCGGCACGGGCCTCGGGCTCTCGATCTCGCGGGAGATCGTCGCGCTCCTCGGCGGCGAGATTCATCTCGAGAGCGAGCCGGGAGTCGGCTCCACGTTCACGCTGTTCATCCCCTTCGAGACGCGCTCGACGCAGAGCCTGCCCGCGCCCGTACTCTCGTCGAACGCCCCCTCGACCGCCGCGTCGGCCGCCGCGGCCGCGTCGGTCGCGACCCGCGCGCCTGCGCCTGCGCCCGTGCCGGCACCTGGCAGAGGCCACGCCGTCGCCAGCGATCCGTCGGCGTCCGCGCTCGTGCCCTCGATCCCCGACGACCGTGACGGCCTCGAGGAGCACGACCGCACCATCCTCATCGTGGAGGACGACGCCCG
>CAYHCR010000135.1:0-7648 GCA_964354895.1 uncultured Myxococcales bacterium
CTGACCGATCCGCAGCTCGAGGTCCGACCCGTCACGCACCAGGTCGACGATCTCCTCGGAGAGATCCGCGCGCGCGCGGCGCGGAGCGAGCGGGTGCTCGTCACCACGCTGACCAAACGCATGGCGGAGGATCTGACCGAGTACTACGCCGAGGTCGGCGTGCGCGTGCGCTACCTCCACGCCGACGTCGACACGCTCGAGCGGACCGCGCTGCTGCGTGATCTGCGGGCCGGCGTCTTCGACGTGCTCGTCGGGATCAACCTGCTGCGGGAGGGGCTCGATCTGCCCGAGGTCACGCTCGTCGCGATCCTCGACGCGGACAAGGAGGGGTTCCTGCGCAGCACCGTCTCGCTCGTGCAGACGATCGGCCGGGCCGCGCGCAACGTGGGCGGCCGCGTGATCATGTATGCCGATCGGGTCACCGCGAGCATGAAGGCGGCGATCGACGAGACGGAGCGGCGTCGGCGGATCCAGGAGGCCTACAACACGGAGCACGGGATCACGCCGACGACCGTCGTGCGGGCCATCACGGACCTCTCGCCGGTGCTCGCGGCCGACTACTCGACCGTGCCGCTCGGTTCGGCCGAGGACGAGGGGATCACGAAGGCGGAGCTGCCGAAGCTCCTCACGCAGCTCACCGGCGAGATGCACGCAGCGGCCGCGGAGCTCGACTTCGAGAAGGCCGCCTCCCTGCGCGATCGGCTTGCGTACCTGCGCGATCTGGATCTGGGGATCAAGCCGTCGGTGCGCGCCAGCGCGGCGAGCGCGACGGGTCGGCTGCGCAAAGGCGGCGGGCGGGGCGGGCCGCGGCGTCGATGAGCCTTGGAAAGCGCCCGCGCCGGCGCTAGGAGCACGCGCATGGCGAAGCGGGGCAAGGACGAGAGGGCGCCAGAGCAGGCGCCGGGGGCCGGGTTGACCACGCTGGTCTTCGTCTCCGGCGCCGCGCTGATGGCGTTCGAGATCGCGGGCAGCCGCATGCTCGCGCCGTACTTCGGCAACTCCGCCTTCGTCTGGGGCAGCCTGATCGGCGTCTTCCTCGGCTCGCTCGCGATCGGCGCCTGGGCCGGCGGCCTGCTCGCCGATCGCCGGCCGAGCTTCCCGCTGCTCTGCGGCCTGACGGGCGCCGCGGCCGTGCTCGTGCTCGTCTCGCGCGTGCTCGTCCCGCCCGTCTCTCACGCGTTGATCGATCTCGGCGCGGGGGATCGCACCGGCCCGCTGCTCGCATCGGCCGCCGTCTTCTTCCTGCCCTCCGTCCTGCTCGGCATGGTCTCGCCCTTCGCGCTCCGGCTCTCGGTC
The DNA here is from genome assembly GCA_964354895.1 of uncultured Myxococcales bacterium. Classification (GTDB taxonomy): domain Bacteria; phylum Myxococcota; class Myxococcia; order Myxococcales; family Vulgatibacteraceae; genus CAYHCR01. The sequence goes on from CAYHCR010000135.1 coordinate 1,297, forward strand.
GTCTCGCTCGGCAGCCTCGGGAGTCACACCGGCCGGCTCTCCGCCCTCGGCACGGGCGGCTCGATCGTCGGCACGCTCGGCACGACGTTCGGGCTGCTGCCGCACTTCGACATCTCGACGATCGTGCTCGTCATCGGCGGCGCGCTCGCGATCACGCCGATCATCGCGCTCGCGCTGCATCGGCGCGTCGCGACGGCGGCGTTCCTCGCGGTGCTCTCGCTCGGCGCGGGCGCGTGGGCGAAGCAGGTGCCGACGTTCGAGCTGGCCCGCGGCGAGACGCTCGTCTTCGAGGGGAGCTCGCCCTACCACCAGCTCGCTGTCGTCGACGCGAACCAGAAGGTCCGGTACCTCAAGTTCGATCGCTTCTACGAGTCGGGCGTCGAGCTCGCGCCGCCGCAGGCGAGCGTCTTCGCCTACACCTACGGCTTTCACCTCGGACCGATGCTCCGGAGCGCGCCGGAGCGCGTGCTCTTCCTGGGCGCCGGCGGCGGCAGCGGGCCGCGCGATTTTCTCGCGACCTACCCGTCGCTCACGCGGATCGACGTGGTCGACATCGATCCGCTCGTCCTCGAGGTCGCGGAGGCGCACTTCGGCCTCGAGCGCTCGGAGCGGATGCGCTTGCACGCGGAGGACGCGCGTCGCTTCCTGCGGCGCGCAGACGAAGGTCCGTGGGACGTGATCCTGCTCGACGTCTTCACGATCGGCGGGCGGATCCCGTTTCACCTCGCGACCAGGGAATTTCTGGACGAGCTCCGCGCGCGGCTCACGCCCGGCGGCGTGCTCGTGATGAACGTCAACGGCTCGATGGAGGGGCGCAAGGGCGAGATCGTGGCGGCGCTGTACGCCACGATCCGCGCGGCGTTCGGCGGCGCGCTCGCGGTGCCGGTCGTCTATCCGCACGAGCGCGACGTCGGCACGCTGAACTTCCGCGAGCGCAGCCGCAACCTGCTGCTCGTCGCCGTGAATGGCGACACGCCCACGCCCGCCGCGCTGCGCATGATCGCCGAAGCCGCTGCGCACGACGCGGCCCGCTCCTTCGGCGGGCGCGTGATGGATCGGGTGCCCGTCGGCCCGGTGCTCACGGACGGCTGGGCGCCGATCGAGACGATGGCCTTCTGATGGATCGACGCACGCTGCTCGGCGGGATCTCGGGCGCGCTCGGCCTCGGGCTGCTCGCGTGGGGCGGCTGGCAGGCGCTCCGGCCCACCTCGGCCACGCGCGTCACGCCGGAAGCGCTGCAGGCGCACGTCGACGCGCTCGTCGCGGCCGGCCCGGCGGCCGAGGGCCACCCGGAGAAGGAGCGCGTGCTCGCGCACCTCGTCGCGACGCTGCACGCGACAGGTGCGCAGGTGAAGGTGCTCCCGTTCACCGAGCCGATCGAGGCCCTCGGCACCACGTGGCAGCTCGAGAACGTCGTCGCCTCCTTCCGCCCCGAGGCGAAGCGGCGCGTCCTGCTCGGCACCCACTGGGACACGCGGCCGTGGGCCGACGAGGATCCCGATCCGAGCGTGCGCGACCGGCCGATCGTCGGGGCGAACGACGGGATCTCCGGCGCCGCAGTGCTGCTCGCGCTCGCCGAGGAGCTGGCGCGCGTGCCCCCTCCGCCGGGGCTGGGCGTGGATCTGGTGTTCTTCGACGGCGAGGAGGGGCCCAAGGGCAGCGACGACTATTTCCTGGGGAGCAAAGCGCTCGCGGAGACATGGTTTCAGGTCGGGGTCGCGCAGCCGGAGGCGGGCGTCGTCATCGACATGGTCGGCAAGCGCGGCCAGCGGATCCGGCGCGAGCAGAACGGCCAGACGCAGGCGCGCACGGTCAACGACGAGCTCTTCCGCGGCGCAAAGCGGCTCGGCCTGCAGAGCTTTCAGGACGCCCCCGGGCGCTTCGTCACCGACGATCACGTCGCCTGGCTGCGCCGCGGCACGCCCGTGATCCTGCTGATCGACATGGACTACCCGGAGTGGCACACGCAGGCGGATCGTGTGGACCGGCTCGATCCCGCGGCGCTGCACGACGTGCTGCGCGCGCTGCTCGCCTGGGTGCAGCAGCGCGGGGCGGCGGGGCCCTGACGGTCAGCCCCGCGGCGTCGGGCGCGGTCGCGCCAGCGCGTCAGGGCGCGAGACCCGCACGCAGCTTCGCCTTCTCGACCTTGCCCATCGCGTTGCGGGGCAGGGCGGTGAGGAACGTGATCCGGCGCGGCCGCTTGTGCCAGGCGATCTGCCCCGCGACGTGCTCGACGAGCCGCTCCTCCCGGATCTCGGCGCCGGGCCGCAGCACGACCCACGCGACGATCGACTCGCCCAGATCCGGATCGGGCACGCCGAGCACGGCGGCCTCGGCGACGAGCGGGTGCTCGAGCAGCGCGCCCTCGACCTCCCCTGCGCCGACCTTGTAGCCGCCGCTCTTGATGAGATCGGTCGCGAGGCGCCCCACGATCCGCAGCGCGCCGTCGGGCCCGCGCGTCGAGAGATCGCCCGTGCGGAAGCGCCCGTCTGCGTCGAGCGCCGCCGCGGTGGCGTCCGGCCGGTTCCAGTAGCCCGCGAAGAGCGAGCGGCCCTTCACGGCGATCTCGCCGAGCTCGTCGTCCGCGGCCGGCTCGCCGTCCTCCGTGAAGCGATGCAGCTGCACGCCGGGCAGCGGGGGGCCGACCTCGCCCGCGCGCCGCGGACCGTCGGCGCGGGCGGCGGCCAGGATCAGGGTCTCCGTCAGCCCGTAGCGCTCGGCGATCCGGTGCCCGGTCAGCTCTGCCATCCGGACGTGCTCGCGCGCCGGCAGCGCGGCCGAGCCGGAGACGAGCAGGCGCGCCCGGGCGAGCGCCGCGCGGGCGGAGAGGTCCGCCTCGAGCGGATCGAGCAGCCGGTGGTACATCGTCGGCACCGCGTACAACACGGTCGCGCCGCCCTCGAAGGCCGCGACGATCGCCTCGGCGGAGAAGCGCGGCAGCAGCCGAAGCGGCAGCCCCGCGCGCAGCGGTCCGAACAGCCCGAGGACGAGCCCGTGGACGTGGAACAGCGGGAGCGCGTGGCACAGCTGATCGTCCGGCGTGTGGCCCCAGGCGGCGGCGAGCGCGTCGAGATCGAACGCGGCGTTGTCGTGGGTGAGGAGCGCGCCTTTGGGCGCCCCGGTCGTGCCGGACGTGTACAGGAGCACGAGCGGCGCGTCGGGGCCGGGCGGCGGCGGGAGGTGTGCGGTCGGTCCGTCCGTGACGATCGCCGCCAGTGTGAGGTCCTGGCCGGGGAAGGCCTGCGGATCGGAGGAGAGCACCAGGCGCGGGGAGGCGTCGTGGAGGACGTGCGCCAGCTCGCGCCCGCCGAGCCCCGCGTTGAGCGGCACGCTGATGATGCCGACGAGGGCGTGGCCGACCAGCGCGGCGACCGTCTCCGGCGTGGGGAGCGCGACGACGCCGACGCGATCGCCGGGCCGCACGCCCGCGTCGAGCAGCCGTCGCGCGTGGGCGCGGGCCGCGCGGAGCAGCTCACGGCGCGTCCAGCGCGCCTCACCGACGAGCAGCGCGGGGCGGTCCTGGTCGCCGAGCGCGGAGAAGAGTCCGTCCATCGGCGGATCCTGCCCGGCCGGCGGCCGCACGCCAGCGGTTGCGCGCGGCGTTTCGGTCTGCTACACCGCCGCACTTTCCAGCGGTCTTTCTCTCTGGGACCGACGCGGAGACGTGCTGCCATGGTGCTCGCGATCCAGATCCTCCACGTGATCGTGTCGATCTTCCTGATCCTCGTGATCCTCCTGCAGGCCGGCAAGGGCGGCGGCGTCGGCGCGGCCTTCGGCGGCGCGGGCAGCCAGACCGTCTTCGGCGGTCGCGGCGCGCAGACCTTCCTTGGAAAGATCACGGCGGCCGCTGCCGGCATCTTCTTCCTGACGTCGCTCACCCTGTCGTACGCCTCGGGCACCTCTGCTCGCTCGGTCGTCGAGGGTGACGTCGCGCCGGCCATCGAGGCCGCGAAGCCGGCCGATCCGGCCGCCGCAGCCCCGACGCCCGCGCCTGCCGAAGCGCCGGCCCCGGCCCCTGCGGGGGGCGACACGAAGCCCGCCGACGCGAAGTAGCGATTCTCGCTTGCGGCACCTCGCGGGCGTTGCTATAGAGCGCCCCGAAATCGACGCAAGAGCACAGCAGAATATGCCCAGGTGGTGGAACTGGTAGACACACCATCTTGAGGGGGTGGCGCCGCGAGGCGTGCGAGTTCGAATCTCGCCCTGGGCACCAAACGCGAGGGGAATCCGGCGACGGGTTCCCCTCGAGTCTTTTCAGCGCCGCGCGACGCGCGCAGGATGCCTCCCGTGCTGCGCCTCCTCCTGTCGCTGCTGCCGCTCGCGTTGGCTGCCTGCGCGCCTCCCTGTGAGGTGCTGTGCACGCGCCTCGCGGAGTGCAACCTCGCGGATGGTGGCGCGCTGGACGCGTGCGTGACGCGCTGCGAGGCCTCGCTGGAGACGCAGGACGAGCGAGAGGAGTGCGCCCGCTGCGCCGACCGACTCGCGTGCGTCGACCTCCCGGCCTGCTCGACGATCTGTCCGCTCGACGCAGGCGGCGCGGAGCTCCCGGCGACGCCTGCGCTGCCCGTTCCAACCGGGGGATGACACGCTGCGGCATGATTCGCTAGGGTCCGCCCCTTCGTTGGAGGGCGCCATGGCCGAGTCCCAGAACTACTTCCGCGACAACGACGACCTGCAGTTCCAGTACAAGCACGGGCTCCGATGGGAGGAGCTCGTCTCGCTCCTCGAGAGCGACTTCACGGCGCCGGACGGGCCGAAGAGCCTGGACGAGGCGCGCGCCTTCTACGACGAGGTGATCACCTCGGTCGGCGCGTACGCGGCCAGGGAGATCGGGCCCAGGGCCGCACAGATCGATCGCGAGGGCACGCACCTCAAGGACGGCGAGGTCGTCTTTCCGGAGGCGCTGGCGTCGATCTTCGACGGCATGAAGGAGATGGGGCTCTACGGCCTCACCCTCCCGCGCGCGCACGGCGGCAGCAACGGCCCCCTCGCGCTCTACTTCGTCGTCTCCGAGCTCATCGCGCGTGGCGACGTCGCGTGCATGACGCACTACGCGTTCCACGGCGGCGTCGCGCAGTCGCTGCTCGGCTACTCGGTCAAAGAGGGCAGCGCGAAATTCGAGAAGGGGCAGGTCGTCTCGACGCGATGGGACGCCGAGATCCGCGAGATGGCCGAAGGCAAGCACTTCGGGTGCATGGTCCTCACCGAGCCCGACGCCGGCAGCGACCTCGGCAAGATCCGCGCGAAGGCGAAGCTCGTCGACGGCGTCTGGCGGATCAACGGCGAGAAGATCTTCATCACGAGCGGCCAGGGCCAATTCAACCTCGTCCTCGCCCGGACCGAGGAGGGCGGCGAGGGCGGGCTCGACGGCCTCAAGGGGCTCTCGCTCTTCCTCGTGCGCCGCAAGCTCGAGCGCGACGGGAAGACGATCGACAACGTGCAGGTCACGAAGGTCGAGGAGAAGCTCGGCCACCACGCGTCGGCGACCGTCTCGCTCCAGTACGACGACGCCGAGGGCGAGCTCATCGGCCGTCGCGGCCAGGGCTTCGAGCTGATGCTGATGCTGATGAACTCGGCCCGCATCGGCGTCGGCTTCGAGGCGATCGGCAACGCGGAGTCTGCGTTCCGAAAGGCGCGCGCCTGGGCCGCGGAGCGCGTGACGATGGGCAAGCCGATCGATCGGCACGAGCTCGTCGCGGAGAAGCTCCTCGAGATGGAGACCTGGATCGCGGCGCTGCGCGCGCTCGCGTTCGAGGCGGTCAACTGCGTCGAGATCTCGCAGCGGATCGAGCTCAAGCTCGTCGCGGATCCGCCGGCGGATCCGGCCGCGCGCGCGAAGCTCGAGGCGCGTCAGAAGACGCTCTCCCGCAAGGCGCGCCGGCTCACGCCGCTGCTCAAGTACGTCGCTGCAGAGCGCGGGCTCGAGGTCACGCGCGACGCGATGCAGCTGCACGGCGGCATGGGCTACATCGACGAGACGGGCGTCCATAAGCACCTGCGCGACGCGCTCGTGCTGCCGGTCTACGAGGGCACGAGCCAGATCCAGGCGTTGATGGCCACGAAAGACCACCTGCTCTGGGCGGCGCGCGATCCCGCCGGCTTCCTCCGCCGCGACGCCCGGGCGCGCCTGCTCGCGCGCACCGCGTCGACACCGCTCGAGCGCGAGGTCCACCGGGCGGATGCCGTCGTCCACCGGACCACCGAGACGCTGATGCTCCGCATCTTCGGCACGAAGCTCCGGGCCGAGTGGGAGGGCGGGCTCAAGGGCAAGGACGTCGGCGATCTGCGCCGTTACCTCGCCAGCCGCTTCCTGCGCGAAGGGGATCCGAAGGCCGACCTCGCGCCGGGGCTC
>CAYHCR010000136.1:0-7621 GCA_964354895.1 uncultured Myxococcales bacterium
CCTCCTGCCCGACGCGGGTCGGGGGGTGGCCGGGCGGCGCGCGGCTGATCGCAGAGCTTCCGGCCGCGTCCGTCGCCGCGAGGACCGCGCCCCCGCCCACGTCCACCGTCGCGCCGACGAGCGGCTTCTTCGTGCCGCGCGCGACGATCGAGCCCCGCAGGGTGACGGCCGGGTCCGCGACCGTCTTGGGCTCCGTGGTGGGCGGCGGCGGTCGATAGGTGAAGCGGTAGACGTAGGTGATGGTGACGGCCGCTGGCGCCGCGTCCAGCTCTGCAGGAGAGAAGACGAACTGCTGTACGGCCTGCAGCGCCGCTGCGTCGAACGAGGCGCGGCCCGACGGCGTCACGAGCCGCACGCCGGTCACCGCGCCCGCGTCCGAGAGATCGACCTCGAGCGTCACCGCGCCCTCGGCGTGGTCGGCGAGCGCGTCGTCCGGGTACGCGGCCTCGACGAAGCGCAGCAGCGCCGGCGCCTTCGTCAGGACCGGCGGGGAGACCGCGTCGGCGGCGAAGAGGGTGGTCATGAGGAGCAGGGGCAGGGCCGTCATCGCCCCCGATCAATACTCGAACCGCATGCCGAGGCTCGGGAAGATCGGGAGATCGGTCGTGAACTGGCTCTTCGTGTAGTCGTAGTTGTACTGCACGCCCGCGGTGTTCTCGCGGTTCGTGGCGTTCTGCACGTCGATGTAGAGCGTGTAGGTCCAGGTCTCGGCGGTCCACTTCTTGTCGACCCGCAGATCGAGCTGGATGAAGTCGGGCTGCCGCTCGTCGCGCGTGTCGGTGGCGAGGTTGCTGTACTCGTCGGAGTCCGCGTCGTAGAAGGCGCCGACGCTCTTCTTGTATGGATTGCCGGTCGTGTAGCGGAGCCGGAAGCCGAAGGAGAGGCCGTCGAGCACCTCGGGCAGCTCGACCGAGCCGAGCGCGACGACGTTGTGCGGTGTGTCGAACGCCGTCGCCGACGGGCCGTTGCCGCCGAAGTTCTGCCCCGCCACCTGGTCGCGCTCCGTCTTGCTGAGCGAGTAGGCGATCCAGCCGAAGAAGCGGCCGTCCGGGTCGTACCGCAGCAGCGCTTCCAGCCCGTAGCTGCGCCCGGTGCCCTCGTTGACGTAGCGCAGCGGCGTCGCCTTGCCGTCCTTCACGACGACCTCGTCCGTCGGCAGCGTCAGGTCGAAGAGCTCCTTCCAGTAGAGCTGCGTGTCGATCGAGAGCGGGCCCCAGATCCGGTGCTCGACGCCGATCGCGTATTGGATCGCCGCCTCTTCATTCAGCTCCGGATTGCCGAACTCCGCCGTGCCGTTCTGGATGACGGGTGGCTGCTGGTAGAGGCCCACGCCGCCCTTGAGCGTCGTGCCCTCGCGGAAGGTCCAGCGCGCGGCGAAGCGCGGATCGACCCAGTAATTGCCCAGGAACTGGTCGTAGTCGAAGCGCACGCCCGGGATCAGCTTGAGGTCCTCGAAGGGCCGCCAGACCGCCTCGACGTAGAGCGCGGGCTGGAGCTGGTTGGCCTCGACATCGACGGCGGTCAGGTTGTCCTTCTGGTACGGCGAGTTGATCTGGCCCGGCGGCGACGGGGTCGGGAGCGACGCCTCGACCGTGCTCGTCGTGTAGAGCAGATCGAGGCCGCCCTGCAGCGTGAGGTGGTCGTTGACCTCGTGAGAGAGGTCCGAGCGCACGGTGAAGGGCCAGCTCCCCAGGTCGAAGAGGAAGGGCGGCGCGTCGAACGTGATCGTGTCGTGACCGAAGGCGAAGAGCGTCTTCACCTTGGTCTTCTCGTCGAAGCGGTGCTCCCACGAGAGCTGCGAGCGCGCGAAGTAGGTCGTGAAGGAGAGCTGGCTGATCGCGTCGGGATCCGGCGAGTCGATCCCGACGATCGAGAAGTTGTCCTGGCTGCCGAAGAGCTGCAGCCGGAAGGTGTCTCTCGTGCTCGCCTTCCAGGTCGACTTGAGCTGGTAGTCCCAGTACCGCGGCGCGATCGTGAAGCCCGGCGCGTCGATGCCCGGCGGCGCGTTCTCGAGCGCGAGGATCAGCACGCCGTCGACCCAGGAGCGGCGCGTCGCGAGCGCGAAGCTCAGGTCGTCGTTGATCGGACCTTCCACGAACGCCGTGCCGTCGTACAGGTCTGCGTCCAGCACGAAGTGGTAGCGATCCGTCTTCGGGTCGCGGGAGATCAGCTCGATGCGGCCGGCCGTCGCGCGGCCGTAGCGCGCCCCGAAATTGCCCGGCTCGAACTGGACCTCTTCGATGAGCTCCGAGGAGTAGACGCTCGTGAGCCCGCCGAAGTGGAAGATCAGCGGGACCTCCTGGGCGTCGACGTACACGCGCGTGTCGTCGGCGTTGCCCCCGCGGATGATGAGCAGTCCTGCGCCGCCCGGCGGGCGGGCGACGCCGGGGAGGTTCTGGACGACCTTGACCGTGTCGCCGGAGACGCCGGGGATCTTCGTGATCTCGGCGACGGAGAGCGCGACGGTCGCGACCTCCTTCTTCTCGCGCTGGTCGCGCACCTCGACGCGGTAGTCGGTGTCGAGCTTCCTGCGGAGGAAATACCGGACCTCGGTGGCAAGTCCTGCCACCACCTCCTCCTCCGTCTCGAAGCGCTCGTGCCGCTCGTCCTCGACGACGATCTTCACGCGGCCGACGGGCACGTCGGTGACCTCGAAGAAGCCGGCCTTGTCGCTCTGCACGACCTTCGCGCTCTCGCCGCTGCCGACCTCGAGGCGCGCGGCGAGCACGGGCGCCTTGCTGCCGCGCGTGACGACGAAGCCCCTGAAGTTCACGACGTTCGCGGCGACCGGCGCGACCGGTGCCTCCGGCGTGGGCGGGGCCTTGGGCTCCGGCTTGAACTCGAAGCGATAGACGTACTCGATGCGGACGGACGCGGGCTTGCCGTCGATCTCGGCCGGCGAGAAGACGAACGCCTTCACCGCTGCGAGCGCCGCCTCGTCGAAGCCGTTGCCGGCGGGCCGCACGACCTTCGCGTCGAGCACCGCGCCGGTCTCCGAGATGTCGACCTCGAGCGAGACCTCGCCGCCGACGCCCGCGGCCTTCGCCTCGGGCGGGAAGAGCGCCTCGACGAACGCGGTGAGCGCCGGCGCCTTCGTCAGCACGCCGGTGGGGGCCGCGGCCTCCTCGGCGAGGGCGGGGGCGGCGGCGAGCAGCAGGAGCGCGACGAAGAGTGCGGGCATGAGCGGAAGTCCTGCGGGAGCGGGGCCCGAGAAGAAAGGCGTGGCGAGCCGCGTGGTCAGCTGTCGAGGAGGAACTCGTAGGTGATCGAGATCTCCGTGGCGACCGGCTCGCCGTTCAGCAGTGCGGGCTCGAACCGCCACCGGTACGCCGCCTTCTCCGCGGCCTCCTCCAGCCCATAGCCGGGGCCGTCGAGCACCTTGACCCGCACGACCTTCCCGACCTCGTCGATCGCGAGCTGGAGGCGGACCTCGCCCTCGATGCCCGCCTTCCGCGCCGACGGCGGGTAGGGGACCTTGCCGCCGTCGGAGAGCTGGCGCGGCTTCTTGGAGACGCGCGTCACGGGCACGAACGGCGCCTTCTTCACCTCGGCCGGCGCCGCGTACGGCTTCACGGCGTTCGGATCCGCGGCCTTGTCGTCGGGCTTGCCGTAGAGCGTGTTGCCGACGCCGACCGAGAAATCTCCCGCTGCAGAGGTGCTCGAGAGCGAGATGCCGATCTTGATCGGCGGCGGCGGCGTGTCGGGCGGCGGCGGCTCCGGCGGCGGCGGCGTGTTGGGCGGCGGAGGGGGCGGCGGCTTCACCGCGACCTTGGGCGGCGGAGGTTTGGGCTTCTCCGGCTCCGGCGGCTTCTCGGGCTCGGGCGGCGGCGGCGGCGCAGGGGGCTTGGGCGGCGGCGTGCGCACGACCTCCATCGAGATGACGGTCTCCTTCTTGCGCTCCTGCACCTTCGCGTACGCCGAGAAGGCGTAGAGCCCGCCGTGGAGGACGAGCGACACGCCGATGGCGAGCGTGAGCACGCCAGGTCCGCTCGATCTGAGTCCGGCCGGATTCACGCGTCGCCTCTACGGGGTCGCCGCGGGGAGGGCGCCGTCGATCTTCTCGATGTTGATCGCGAACTTTGTCAGCCCTTCGGTCTTCACGACGTCGATCACGTCGACGACCTGTCCGTGGCTGCAGGACTTGTCGGCGGAGATGATGGCCTTCGCGTCCTTGTCCTTGGCGACGGCCTCGCGCACGGCGACGCGCGCCTGGTCCATCGTGGTCTCGGCGCCGTCGACGAAGAGCTTTCCGTCCTTGTCGAGCACGAAGGCGAGCGTGGTGCCGACGGTCTCGCCGCCGCTCGCCGCCTTGGGCAGCTCGATCTCGATCGTCTCTTTGACGATCGTCGTCGCGGTGACCATGAAGATGATGAGCAGCACGAGCATGACGTCGACGAGCGGCGTCACGTTGATGCCGGTGATCATCTCGTCGTCGTTGCTGGGTGCTCCGCCCGCCATGTGCGCCTCCCCGTGCCGACATCCTGATCGCTGCAGAAGTTCCCGCGCCGCTCAGCCCTTCTTCGGCTCTTCCTTCTTGAGGTGCGCGATGAGCGCGTGACCGAGCGCCTGCGTGCGCGCCTGGCCGACCTTCATCCAGCGGGTGAAGCCGTTGAACGCGACGACCGCGGGGATGGCCACAAAGATGCCGACCGCCGTGGCGACGAGCGCCTCGGAGATGCCGGCCATGACCGCGCTCGCGCCGCCCTTCGCCACGCCCGCCGCGCCGCCGAGCGCGAGATCCGCGAAGGCCTTGATGATGCCGATGACGGTGCCGAAGAGGCCGATGAAGGGCGCGTTGTTCCCGAGCGTGCCGAGGAACGAGAGGCCGCGCTCGTAGGGCTCGCGCTCCCGCATGATCTCGCCGGCGATCACCTCTTCGACGGTGGCCGGGCCGCCCGGCGACGCGTCGATCGCGGCCCGCAGCACGGAGGCCTCCATGCCCGACCGGCCGGCGAGGAGCGCCTTCGCCTCGGCGAGCTTGCCGCCGACGAGCAGCGGCATCAGCTCTTCGATCCGCGTCGCCGAATTGCGGAGGAAAAACAGCAGCCTCTCCACCGTCAGCGCGATCGAGATCACCGAGAGCAGCAGGAGCAGCCAGAGCACCCACTCCGCGCCGACATAAACGAAGAAATTGAAGAGCCGCTGGATGAGCATGCCGGACCTGACGGGGGCGGCGGACCGCCCTGCGAGCCGATCCAGGGGACCGGGGAGAATGAAGGGAGGAGAAACCTTCCGACGGGTCGATTCAACTTGCCCGCTCTTCAGATGCGCGGTCTTGCAGAAGGTTCGTAGGAGGCGTCCATATAAGGAGGGCGTTGGGGGGTGTCAAACCGCCGGACGGACCGCCCCAGGCCAGAACGCCGCGGGGCCGCGAAGGTGTCACCGGAGCGCCAGGAGGCCTCCATTCCCCGCTCGGGGCGCGGAATTGACACCACCGTGATCCAGCGCACAAAATGACCTCTTTTTCGCCGGAAGTACCGGCAGCACCCCCCGTGAGGCATGCATGGATCGGAATCGCGCTGGACTCCTTCTGCCGGCGGCGCTCGTCGCCGCGCTCGTGCTGGCCTTCGGCGCGCTCGCCTGTGACGACTCCGGCGAGGTCCAGCCCGGGCCCGGCGGCGGGCCGGCCGGCGGCAGCGGTGGCACCGGCGACGGCGGCAGCGGGCCCCTCCCCTGCCTCGTCGACACCGACTGCCGGAACGGCGGCTCCTGCGTGAACAACATCTGCCAGGGCGGCGGCGGCGGCTGCAGCGAGGACGCCGACTGCGATCCGGGCCAGACCTGCAACACGCTGACGAGCGAGTGCGACGGCGGCGGGACGGGCGGCACCGGCGGCGTCGGCGGTGGTGGCACGGGCGGCAGCGGCGGCGGGACCGGCGGCGCGGCGGGCGACTGCGTGAGCAAGTCCGACTGCGGGCTCGCGGAGATCTGTGACGGCGGCGCCTGCGCGGCCCAGCCCAACAACTGCGTCGTGACGGACGACTGCGGCAACGGCTTCATCTGCTCGGGCGGCGCGTGCATCGGCGGCTGCGAGTCGAACGCCGACTGTCGCTTCGATCCGGCGGAGGCGCGGTGCAACCTCGGCACGGGCCAGTGCGAGGCGTGCCGGCTCTCGCTCGACTGCGGCGCTGGCAAGGTCTGCAACAACGGCCTCTGTGAGTCGCCCCCCGGTTGCGCGGGCGGCGCCGACTGCAGCGCGGGCCTCGGCTGCGTCGAGGGGACCTGCGGCGTCTGCGCGACGGACGGCCAGTGCGCGCCGAACCAGACCTGCACCGGCGGCGCCTGCCGCGCCGGCGTCGGCTGCGACAACACGCAGTGCCAGCAGATCGGCGCGACGTGGTTCTGCGACGCCGGCACGGGGCAGTGCTTCTCCGGCTGCAACGGGGACGCGGACTGCTTCGGCGGCCAGACCTGCAACACGGTCTCGCACCAGTGCGTCGGCTCCGGCGGCGGCAACTGCGTGCAGAACGGCTGCCCGGCGGGCCAGACGTGCGACGCCAACACCGGCATCTGCGGCGGCGGCGGCTCGTGCTGCGCGCAGATCACCTGCGGCGCGGGCGAGGGCTGCGATCCCGGGACCTGCGGCTGTGCGCCGGACGCGTGCTGCGCGGCCGCGGGCTGTGGCGGGACCGAGACCTGCGTGACGGACGTCGGCGGCGCTTGCCACTGCGAGTCCCAGGGCGGCGGCACCGGCTGCGTGGATCAGGCGGCCGCGGACATCTGCGACCAGACGTGCGCCGCCCAGCTCGGCGCGTGCGACTACAACACCTGCTCGTGCGGCGGCGGCGGCGGCGGTTGCGGCTCGGCGGCGTGCGACGCCTGCTGCGGCGGGATGTGCTCGATGCTGCCGGGCTTCTGCGACGACATCACGCTCGCGCTGATCTGCACCTTCGCAGCGCAGTGCCCCTGACCCGGCGCTGAGCGGTTCCACGACGCGTCGCCGGGAGACCGGCGGCGCGTCGCTGTTTGTGGGGCCCGGCGGCGCCTCGGCAAAACTGCACGAGGCCACCGTCGCGGGAGACGGCAGGGATCGAAGGCGCGCCCGGACGGCGCGAAGGGAGCGGACGAACGTGGGCAAGCTGGTCGAGGCGCTGGGCGCGCCGGACAAGAAGCGGATCGTCGTGCGCGACTGCGTGTCGCTGATCGACGAGGAGGTCGCCGACAAGGGCGGGCTCACCGGGCTCGCCGTGAAGGCGGCGTACCGGACGGTGAAGGGGCTGCGCCCCGACTTCATCGAGCGCGCGGTCGAGGCGATGCTCCCGGACTTCGCGAAGAACCTCGAGCCGCTCTGGGATCGGCGGGCCGCCGAGGCGCCGAGCGAGCCGATGGATCGCTACCTCTCTCGCCACGCGGCGCAGGCCGCAGACGCACTGCTGTCCGTCAGCGACGTGCGCGCGGCGCGCAGCGACAAGGGGATCGTGCGGGCGACCTACGAGCGGCTGCGGCCGACCGGCAAGCGGCACGTCGAGGAGGCGATGCCGCGGCTGGGGCGGCTCCTGGACAGACACGTGAAGTGATACGACGTGACACTTCAAGTGACATGACCGGCCGAAGTGTCCGAGCGATCTCGCGCCTCGCGTTGACAAGGATCGAAGGGCCTCTGTATCTTCGCTTCGGTCTC
>CAYHCR010000137.1:0-7598 GCA_964354895.1 uncultured Myxococcales bacterium
CGCCCTCTCCCCGTCAGCGTCTGCGGCGGCACCGGCCCGCACCGCTTCATCAACGTCTTCTTCTCGATCGCGCGGACCTGCCCGCAGTGCCAGGGCGGCGGCAAGATGGTCGAGCACCCCTGCGCCGACTGCAAAGGGCGCGGCGCGGTCGTCTCCCGCGCGAAGGTCACCGTGCGCGTGCCGCCCGGCGTCGACACCGGCACGCGGCTCAAGCTCGCGGGCGAAGGCGAGCCGGGGCCGCTCGGCGGGCCGCCGGGCGACCTCTACGTCGTGCTGCACGTGCGCGAGCACCCGATCTTCCAGCGCGACGACACGGAGCTGCACTGCGAGGTGCCGATCCGCTTCACGCAGGCGGCGCTCGGCGCGGAGCTCCAGGTCCCGACGCTCGACGGGCCGGTGAAGATGACGCTGCCGGCCGGCACGCAGAGCGGGAAGGTCTTCCGGCTGCGGGGCAAGGGCATGCCCGCGCTCAACGGCTCGGGCAAGGGCGATCTGCACGTGCGCGTCTTCGTCGAGGTGCCGCAGAAGCTCACGGGAAAGCAGCGCGAGCTGCTGGAGAAGTTCGCGGCCGACTGCGGCCACGAGGTCCACCCGCAGGAGAAGAGCTTCTTCGCGAAGATGCGCGAGCTCTTCGGCTGAGCGGGCGCTGCGGGCGCCGCGGATCGTAGAGTGGCGCCATGTCCCGCCTGCTCCTGCTGCTCGTCCCGCTCGCGCTCCTCGGTTGCCCTGCGAAGGAGGCCTCGAAGCCTGCCCCCACGCCCGACGATGGCGGTGGCGGCGCCGGCGGCAGCGGCGCGATCGAGTGCGCGGATCACGCGAGCGGCTCGGCCTGCGACGCCGAGGACGAGGGCGCGCCGGGCGCCTGCGCGTACGGCGAGATCTGCGGGGTCGTGGAGAGAAGTTGTGCTGGAGGCGAGCGCTGCTGCTCGCTGCGGCGCTCGTGCCAGCCGCAGGTCGGGGAGCTCCCCGGCGGGGCGCGCTGCGAGCAGGACGTCGACTGCATGACCGGCCTGTGTTTCTCACCCCGCTTCGGCACGAGCGTCTGCCTGCGCTCCTGCGATCCGAGCGATGGGGCGGGTTGCCCCGACGGGATGCACTGCGCGCTCGTGGAGCTCGGGGCGGGCGCGACCACGCCGACGTGCCTCGGCGGCTCGGCCGACGAGCCCGATCTCGACCGGACCGTCTGCCGCTCCAACTCGGACTGCGCCGAGGGTCGGCGCTGCCACCTGCAGGTGGCCGAAGGCGGCTTCGCGGCGGGCGTGCCGATCGGCGTCTGCGATCCCCGGCCCGACGGGCTCACGCCGGACGCCGGGAAGCTCTGCGGGCTCCCCACGGAGACGCTGCCTGCGCGGGCCTACGGCACGCGCGCCTCGAGCGCGGACTGCGAGGAGTACGGCCTCTGCGCCACGCAGTGCCGGGTCAACGATGCCGTGCCGTGCGAGTGCGGCGACGAGCTCCAGGCCGGCACGTGCCTGAGCAACCGCTGCGCCACGCCGTGTCGGATCGACGACGACTGCGCGCCGCGGGAGATCTGCGGCTCGTTCGTCTACGGCGCCGACGACTACGAGCGCAGCGAGCACCGCTTCCGGGTCTGCCAGCTCCCGATCGACGTGCCGCCGGAGTGGGGCTGCCGCGACGAGCTCGACTGCTGCAAAGGTGGCCTGCAGCGCAACGGGCGGAGCTGCTGCGCGCGGCTCGACGACGACGGGGTCCGCTGTCGCTACGGCTTCGCGGAGACGACGGTCTGCAGGCCCCAGGAGTTTCCGCCCGGCTCCGGCCGCGCGGTCTCGCTCTGCCGCGTCCCGGGGGAGGGCCTCGGGCTCGTCGGCGCGCCGTGCAGCGTGGCCGCCGACTGCGCGACGGACCTCTGCGTGCCGGACGGCGCTGGTGGAAGAGTGTGCAGCTCTCCGTGCGAGGCCGCGCACGATCGCTGCGACGCGATGCTCCCCGGCAGCCGCTGCTGCGCGACGGCCGTCGACGGAGGCCTCTGCCTCGAAGGGTGCCGCTTCGACTGCACGGACGCGCAGGACTGTACGGTTCGTTGACGCGGCGATTCGGGGGGCACGCGGTTCGGGCGGTGCCGGCGACAGGATCGTAGAGTGGGCCGATGCGACGCCCGATCTCCCTGCTGCTCGCCCCGCGCCTCCTCGCTGCGGCGTGCAGCACCGCCGGGCCCGAGGAGGCCGCGCCGCCCGTCGATGCGGGCGGCGGCGGCGAGGGTGGCGGCAACGGCAGCTGCGCAGACCTGCTCGCGACGAGCCCCTGTCGCGCGGAGCGGGCCGGGAACGGCTGCGGGCGCGATGAGGTCTGCACGCTCGAGCCCGAGCGGACCTGCGGCGAAGCGCCGTGCTGCACGCTGCCGACCGAATGCGCGCCGGAGCTCCCGGGGCGCAGGCCCGGCGGCTTCGCCTGCGGAGAGGACAGCGACTGCCGCAGCGACGTCTGCGTGCCGATCGGCGGCGCAGGGCTCTGCCTGCGGACCTGCCAGCCGGCGCCGGCAGAGCCGACGTGCCCGGCCGGACAGCTCTGCGCGCTCGTGGCCCTCGACGCACAGCGCAGCGTCGCCACCTGCGTCGGAGGCAGCGAGGGGGCGTTCGAGCCGGCGGCGTCGCTGTGCGCGGCGGACGCCGACTGCGGCGAGGGGCGGTACTGCCGGATCCGGGACGGCGAGCGGATCCGGGTCGGCGAAGCGATCGGCCACTGTGTCTTCGGCGCGCGCACCGGAGAGACCGGTCGGCCCTGTGAGGCCGCGGGCCCGCTCGCCCTCCCGAACCACGACGCCGCCGGCGCCGAGCTCTCCTCCGCCTGCCCGGAGACCGGCCTCTGTCAGCTCGGCTGCCATGGCTCCGGGCCGGCGATCTGCGGGTGCGGCGGCGGCACCGAGGAGATCACCTGTCCCGCCGCGCGCTGCACGCAGCCGTGCCGCCGCGACGCCGACTGCCCCTCGCCCATGCTCTGCCGCAGCAGCGAGCACATCGACCCGGAGCTGGCGCGCACCTTCCCGGATCTGAGCTTCTCGTACTGCCAGCTCGCGGAGTTCACCTCGTCGGACTGGGCCCGCTTCGACGAGTCGGACTGCTGTGCGGGCGGCGTCCAGCGCGACGGCAGCCCCTGCTGCGACCGCTTCGCCGATGCCTGCAGCCACCCGCCGGACGAGCGGACCTCCTGCCGGGTCGCGGTGGCCCTGGGGCGCTGGAGCTCCGAGTGCGTGCTGCCGCTCGGCCTCGGCGAGCTCGGAGCGCCGTGTACGGACGGCACCGCGTGCGAGAGCGCGCTCTGTGCCGACGGGCGCTGCACGAGCCCGTGCGACGCGGTGCTCCCCGGTCGGTGTGAGGCGTTGCTCCCGGGATCGACCTGCTGCGGTGTGACGGTCGGCGCGGCGTGTGTCTCGGCCTGTCGGATCGAGTGTGGAGGCGTGGATGGTTGCATACCTTGACGCGAAGGCGGCGGCGGCGCTGCTGGTGCTGCTCGGCGCGCTGGCGGGGTGCCCGGCCGAGGGTGGGGCCAAAGACGAGGGCGGCGGCGGTGGCGCGCCGGGGGGCGGCGGGAGCGGCGGCGCCCCCGGCTGCGTCGACCTCGCGGCCGGTGCCCCCTGCAGGTGGGAGGGCGCTGGCAACGGCTGCGCCGCGGACGAGACCTGCTCCGTGACGGATGGCGCGACCTGCGGAGAGGCGAGCTGCTGCACGATCGGCACCGCGTGTCGCGCGCGCGTGTTCGGCGCGGGGCCCGCCGGCTTCGCCTGCGAGGGCGACGGCGACTGCCAGGGCGGGCTCTGCGTCGGGCTCAGCGGCCAGGGGATCTGCCTGCGCCCGTGCGATCCCGCCCAGCAGCTCGGCCTCTGCCCGGCCGGACAGTCCTGCGCCGTGGTGCAGCTCGACGCGCGCCGCAGCGTGCGGACCTGCGTCGGCGGGGAGGAGGGCGCGTTCGACGCGGCCCGTGTCTTCTGCGCCTCGGACCGCGACTGCCCGGATGGCCGCTACTGCCTCGTGCAGAACGGCGCCGGGCTGCCTCGCGGCGAGACGTACGCGCTCTGCGTCCCCGGCGTCCGCGGCGATGAGGCGGGGCGGCTCTGCGAGGGCGAGGAGACGCGCGCGCTCGCGACCATCGGCGAGTCAGCGACCGGGTGGTCGGACGGCTGCGCCGGGACCGGCCTCTGCCACACGGTGTGCAGCGGTCAGGGCGCGGGCGTCTGCTATTGCGGCGCGGCCGTCGAGGAGGGTCACTGCCGCGCGGCGCGATGCACACAACCCTGTACGAAGCCGCAGGACTGCCCGAGCCCGCTGGTGTGCAAGGGGAGCGCGTACACGGACCCGAAATATCCGCACGCGCACGAGGAGCTCGAGTTCGGCTACTGCCAGTTCCCCGACTTCAACGGCCCGGACTGGGGCTGCTGGGACGAGACCGACTGCTGCAAGGGGGGCGTGCAGCGGGACGGCGCGCCCTGCTGCAGCGAGCGCCTCGACCGCTGCGTCGAAGCTCCGCTCGACGTGACGGTCTGCCGCGTCGCGATCGACGGCGCGCGCTACACCTCCCGCTGCTCGCTCCCGGCGGGGCTCGCCGCGATCGGCGCGGTGTGCGGCGACGGCGCCGCGTGCGAGAGCGGCCTCTGCGTGGATGGCGTCTGCACGAGCCCCTGCGACACCGGGCGCGCCGATCGCTGCGCGGAGATCGTGCCCGGATCGACCTGCTGCGGGGCGCGCGTCGGCGAGGCCTGTGTGCGTGCGTGCCGGACGACGTGCGACGGATCGGACGCATGTGTGCCCTGAACCGTCGCCCGAGGTGGCACGTGGAGGACGCATGCGTCACGGCCTGACCCCGCTCGTCCTCGCGCTCCTGGCCGCGTGCGCGACCGAGCCTGCCCCCGCCGACGCGCCGGTCGTCGACGACGGCGCCGGGGGCAGCGGCGGTGGCGGCGTCGAGCCCGGCTGCGTCGATCACCGCGTGGAGAGCACCTGCCCGGCCGAGGGCGCGATGAGCGGCTGTGCGCAGGGAGAGATCTGCGGCCTGCCCGACCGGCGGTGCGGCGACGCCGAGCGCTGCTGCACGCTCGCGACGAGCTGCGGGACCCGCGCGGAGGGCCGGCCGGGCGGCGCCTTCTGCGACGAGGACACCGACTGCGGCAGCGGCGCCTGTCTGGCCGTCGCCGGCCGCGGCCTCTGCTTCCGCGCCTGCGACGCGCTGCTCGAGATCGGCTGTCCGATCGGCACCCACTGCTCGATCGTCTCGCTCGACGGCGGTGCGAGCGTCTCCACCTGCCTCGGCGGGACGGCAGCGGCGCCCGATCCGCTCTCCACGATCTGCCGCGTCGATCGGGAGTGCCCGGACGGGCGCGTCTGCCGGATCGTCGGCTACGCCGAGGCGTTCGGCGAGCAGGCCGCGCCCGTCGGACTCTGCTCGCCGCCCACCGGCGGGGAGGCGCAGGAGATCGGGCAGCGCTGCGATCCTCCGCCCGGCACGCCCGGCGTGGAGACCGAGCAGCCCGCGGCGTTCTCGGCGGCGTGCCCTGCGTACGGCCTCTGTGCGATCGCGTGCGACTTCACGCCGGCCGATGTATGCGTCTGCACTCCTGCCCAGCTCGCGGCCGGCGAGTGCCGTTCGATGCGCTGCTCGAGGCCATGCCGCGGCGACCCCGACTGCCCGAACGGCACCTGTGTTCGAGCCTCGAGGGCGTCGTCCCCGACTTCCGCGCGCGCGACGAGTCGTTCCGGATCTGCGCGCTCCCGGGCGGGCCGCAGCCGGAGACCGGCTGCCGGGACGAGCTCGACTGCTGCGAGGCGGGCGTCTTCCGCGGCCACGGCACGCCCTGCTGCAACTGGAACGGGGCGGTCGGCGCCTGCTACGACCAGGAGATCCCGGAGGAGCGGACCCACTGCGGTCTGCGCCTCAACGTGGGGCTGCCGGGCCGCTTCCACACGGTCTGTCTGCGCCCGGCGGAGCGAGCGCCTCCGGGCGCGCCGTGTGGGGCCGATGACGAATGTGTGAGCGGCCTCTGCGCGGCGGGCCCCGGCGGGAGGCAGTGCTCCACGCCGTGCGAGCGCCTCGTGGATCGCTGCGACGCGATCCTGCCGGGTACGCAATGCTGTCCGACGACGTTCGGGGCCGGCCTCTGCGTCGAGGCCTGTCGCGCTGACTGTCCGGCGGAGGACGCATGCGTCATCGACTGATCGGGCTCTTCCTCGCGCTCGCGACCGCGTGCTCGGCCGGGACGCCTCCTTCGGACCCCCCGGCCCCCGACGACGGCGGCGGCGGCGGCGGAGAGGCGCAGCGGTGTCCGGATCTCTCCTCGACGGGGACGTGTGCGCGGGAGACGCGGGACAACGGCTGTCTCGACGGCGAGGCCTGCGGCCTGGGCGTCGCGTCGTGCGGTGAGGCTGGGAGCTGCTGCACGCTGCCGTTCTCCTGCGGCGTCGGTGGCGCGCGGCCCGGCGCCTTCCGCTGCGAGCAGGACGGCGACTGCGCGTCCGGCGCGTGTCTGGCGGTCGGAGGCCGTGGCTCGTGTCTGCGCGCGTGTCTCCCCTCGAGCGAAGGCGACTGCCCGGACGGCTTCTCGTGCCGGCTCACCGCGTTCGGGGGCGAGCGCTCGGTCTACTCCTGCCTCGGCGGGACCTCGGCCGCGCCGGAGCCGGGCCGGACGCTCTGCGCCTCCGACCGCGACTGCGACGAGGGCAGGACGTGCCGGTACCTGCATGGCGAGGCGATGGTGACGACGGGCCCGATCGCGACCTGCCTGCCGGCGATCCCGGCGCGCGACGTCGGGGCGCCGTGCTTTCCGGACGGATGGCCGGCGGACCTGAGGCGCGGGGACGTCTTCGACACGCCGCCGCGTCACTGCGAGGAGGGCGGCGCCTGTGCCGAGCTGTGCGACCAGAGCGGCGGGCCCTGCACGTGCGGTTCGCCCGAATGGGAGACGAACGGCTGTCGACGGGAGCTGCGCTGCACGCGCCCGTGCACCCGTGACGCCGACTGCCCGATGCGCTGGATCTGCTCCTTCCCGGACTCGATCGACGACGACCTGCTCTCGCCGCGTGATCTCGAGCCGCGCTACTGCCGCCGTCCGTCGCAGCGGGGGGAGGAGTGGGCCTGCTGGGACGAGAGCGACTGCTGTCGGGACGGCCTTCAGCCGAGCGGGACGCCGTGCTGCGAGTTCGATGACGGGATCTGCAACGAGCCGCCGGTCGACGTGACGCACTGTCGCCTCGAGCCCGCCGCCGAGCCGGGGCGTCATCACAGCACGTGCCGCGTGCCGCTCGGCAGGGCAGGACTTGGCGGGGCGTGCGCGCTCGACCTCGATTGCGAGTCCGCGATCTGCGGGCCGGACGGCCTCTGCACCTCCCCGTGCGAGGCGTACGTCGATGTATGTGGCGCGCTGCTGCCCGGGACGCAGTGCTGCGGGCTCGAGGTCGAGCTCGGCGTGGGCGGCCTCGCCTGTGTGAGCGCATGCCGCGCCTCCTGCGAGGGCGCGCGCGCCTGCACCCCCTGAAGCGCCGCGTCCACCCGCGTCCCGGCGATGTCGGCGCCCGCCTCGCCGGGGTAGCGTCGATCGAAGCTCCGGAGGTGGGCGTGCGCCGAATCCGCTGGGTCGTGCTGGTCGTCGTCGC
>CAYHCR010000138.1:0-7584 GCA_964354895.1 uncultured Myxococcales bacterium
GGGCCGCCGAACGTGTTCACGCCGAGCGCGAGCGCCGCGTTCTGCCGCGACGCCTCGACGACGCCGAGATCGGCGAGGAGCTGACCGTACGACTGCGTGACGTTCGTCAACGCGTAGGTCGAGGTCTGCGCGACCGCGCCCGGCATGTTGGCGACGCAGTAATGCACGACGCCGTGCTTCACGAAGGTGGGGTTGTCGTGTGTGGTGGGCACGCAGGTCTCGATGCAGCCGCCCTGGTCGACGGCGACGTCGACGACCACGGAGCCGTTGGACATCTCCTTGATGAGCGCCTCGGAGACGAGCTTCGGCGCGGCGGCGCCCGGCACGAGCACGGCGCCGACGACGAGGTCGGCCTCGCGGACGGAGCGGGCGATCGACTCGCTGTTCGAGTACATCGTGTTGACGCGGCCGAGGAAGACGTCGTCGAGGTACGAGAGGCGCGCGACGTTCGTGTCGAGCAGCGTAACTTCCGCGCCCATGCCGACGGCGATCTTCGCCGAGTTCATGCCGACGACGCCGCCGCCGATGATCACGACGCGGCCGCGGCGCACGCCGGGCACGCCGCCGATCAGGATGCCCTTGCCGCCGCGCTCGCGCTCGAGACACATCGCGCCGACCTGGATCGCCATCTTTCCGGCGACCGCGCTCATCGGCTCGAGCAGCGGGAGCTTGCCGTCCGGGAGCTGGATCGTCTCGTAGGCGACCGCGGTGACCTTCTTCTTGAGCAGGACCTCGGTCAGCTCCGGATCGACGCCCGTCAGGTGGAAGTAGGTGTAGACGAGCTGCCCTTCCCGCATCCGCGCGTACTCGGGCTTCAGCGGCTCCTTCACCTTCACGATCATGTCGGCCTTCGCCCAGATGCCCTCGGCGGAGTCGATGATCGTGGCGCCGGCCTTCTTGTAGTCCTCGTCGACGATGTACGAGCCGAGGCCCGCGCCCTTCTCGACGAGCACCTTGTGGCCGGCGCGGACGAGCGCGGCGACGCCACCGGGAACCATGCCGACGCGGTACTCACGCGTCTTGATCTCCTTCGGGATACCGACGATCACGGGGTGCCTCCAGAGCCGGCGCTGCCGGCGGTGTTCCTGCAGTCCGGTCGCTGCGACCGGCGGGGAAAAGGGGCAAAAAAGGTGGCGGACCGTAGCAACGCCCGCGGCGGGCGTAAAGCGCGTGAAGGGTCGCCGAGCAGGCGCTGCGCGGCGGGGCTACGGTCGCGGCCGTCGGAGGGACGAATGACGAACGAGCTGCAGGGTCGGACGTGCGTGGTGACGGGCTGCAACACCGGGATCGGCCGCGTGACGGCCGAGACGCTCGCGCGGCGGGGCGCGACGGTGCTGCTCGCGAACCGGTCCGAGGAGAAGACGCGGCCGGTCCTCGCCGCCATCCGCGCGGCGGGCGGGACCGCGGACTTCGTGCCGCTCGATCTCGGCTCGCTCGGGAGCGTCCGCCAGGCGTCCGACGCCCTCGCGGCGCGCGGACCGATCCATCTGCTCGTCAACAACGCCGGGCTCGCCGGGAGCGGCGGACAGACCCGCGACGGCTTCGAGCTGGCGTTCGGTACGAACCACCTCGGGCCGTTCCTGCTGACGACGCGGCTGCTGCCGGCGATCGAGGCGGCGGGGCCCGGGGCGCGGATCGTCAGCGTCGCGTCGAAGGCGCACTACCAGACCAGGAAGATCGACTGGGACGCGCTGCTGCGGCCGACGAAGACCACGACGGGCCTCGACGAGTACTCCGTCAGCAAGCTCTGCAATGTGCTCTTCACGCGCTCGCTCGCGCAGCGGCTCAAGGGCCAGGGCGTGGAGGCCTTCAGCCTGCACCCCGGCGTCGTGGCGACGGACATCTGGCGCAGCGTGCCGTTTCCGTTCCGCGGCCTCGTGAAGCTCTTCATGATCTCCGAGGAGGAGGGCGCGAAGACGACGCTGCACTGCGCGACGTCGCCGGAGGCGGCGGGCCACAGCGGCGCCTACTTCGACGCGTGCAAGCCCAAGCACCCCAGTCGCCTCGCGCAGGACGACGCGCTCGCCGACGAGCTCTGGCGTCGGAGCGAGGGGTGGACGAGCGCCTGACGGACGTGTCAGAGAGCGCCCGTGGCCAGAAACGAACGTCCCCGCCTGCTCTTCTGCGACCCCGAGGGGCGCCTCTACGATCACCCCGAGCTGCTCGCCTCGGCGCGCTCCGGCGAATTCGTCGGGGAGCCCGACGAGCGGCCGGTCCCGCTGCCGGCGTTCGCGACGCTCGCGTCGCTGCCGGGGCGGCTGCCGGTCGGCGTCGACTCGTCGACGGGCGAGACGGTCGTGCTCGACGAGGTGCAGGTCGGCCGGCGTCGCTTCGTCCCTGTCGCGGTGGGGGCCGTCTTCCCTCCTGGCTGGACGCGGACACTATTGCCGGGCGACGCGCCGCTCCCGGGCGCGACGGTGCTGCCGCAGTGGGCCTATACCGCGGCGGGCGCGACGGCGAAGGGGCCGGTCGCGTGGGCGCTCCACACCGATCGCAGGAGCCACTGGGCGCCTGCGCGATACGGCACGCCGGAGCTCGCCGGGCTCGTGCAGGCGCGGCTGCTCGGCGACCGCGACAACCGCGTGCTCCGGCAGCTGAAGACCTGCGCGCTCGAGTGGAGCTGCTTCACCTCGCAGAACATCTTCTACGTCCGCGACGAGGGCGCGCTGCCCGCGAGCGTCTCCTGCAACGCGCGGTGCGTCGGCTGCATCTCCGAGCAGGACGACGACGGGCCGCCCGCCTCGCACGACCGCATGACGGACGCGCCGCTCGTCGAGGAGCTCGGCCGCGTCGGCGCGCATCACCTCGCGCGCCCGACCGGCCGCGTGATGGTGAGCTTCGGCCAGGGCTGCGAGGGCGAGCCGCTGACGCGGGCCAGGACGATCGTCGCGGCGATGAAGCTGATGCGGCAGCGAACGGCGCGCGGCTCGATCAACATCAACACCAACGGCTCGTTGCCCGAGCACCTCGGCTGGCTCGCGGACGCCGGGCTCGACGCCGTCCGCGTCTCGCTCAACTCGGCGCACCCGCAGAACTACGCGGCGTACTATCGCCCCGTGAAATACGGCTTCGACGCCGTCGAGGCGTCGATCGCGCTCGCGAAGGCGCGCGGGCTCTACGTCGCCCTCAACCTGCTCCTGTTCCCGGGCGTCACCGATCAGGCGGGCGAGGTCGAGGCGCTCTGCCGGCTCGTCGCGAAATACCGGGTGGATCAGGTCCAGTCGCGGCCGCTCGCGATCGATCCGCAGCAGTACCTCGACGTCGTGCGCGGGAAGACCGCCGGCGGTCAGCCGCTCGGCGTGCCGACGCTCCTCGCGCGGCTGAAGCAGGCGCGACCGGGGCTCGTGATCGGCAACTTCGCGCGCGGGCTCGGAGAGCGCGGCGCGTGAACTCGGCGGCGTCGCCCCGGCCCGATCCTGTGGCAGAGCTGCCCGTCGTCGGCTGGCTGGTCCTCGCGACGCTGCTGCACTGGACCTTCGGCGGGCTGATGCAGCGCGGCGATCGCGCGCTCGGGCTCGCGCTCTCGGAGGGCCTGCTCTTCGGCGCCGGCGCGTGGCTGCTGCCATGGCTCTGGCGGCTGCCGTCCGCAGAGGTGCTCGGCCTGCGCGCGCCTCGCCTGCGTAGCTTGCCGTGGATCGCGCTGCTCTCGCTCTCCTCGTTCGCGCTCGCGGGCGGGCTCGCGGCGCTCAATCGCCACGCGGCGGACGCGCTCTCGCGGACGTTCGGCGGAGGCTCGTTGAGCGCGCTGGATCCCTCGTTGAGGCTGCCGTTCGGGGATCCGCTCGAAGGGCCGCCGCTCGTGCTCGCGGTCGTGCTCGTCGCGCCGATCACGGAGGAGCTGCTCTACCGCGGGCTGCTGCTCCGGTGGCTCTCCGCGAAGCTGCCCGTCGGCGTCGCGGTCGCGCTCTCGGCGGCGCTCTTCTCGCTGCTCCACCTCAATCCGTCGGCGGCGGTCGGGCTCTTCTCGCTCGGCATCGTCTTCGCGCTGGTGCGGCAGTCGACGGGCTCCGTGCTCGCGCCGATCGCGCTGCACGTCGTCCAGAACGCGATCTCGGTGGCGCTGCTCGCGAGCGGGCTCTCGAGCGGCGCGCCCGAGGAGCTGCCGCTCAGCGAGGCGCTGCTGCTGACGGGGCTCGCGGCGGTCGCGACGGTCGGGCTGCTGCGCGGGCTCGCGCGCGTACCGTCGGTCGTTCCGGCAGAGCTGCCGGACGCGACCTTCCTGCCGGCGCGCCTCACCGGGCCGGTGCTGCTGCTCGGGCTCTATTTTGCTGCCTTCACCTGGCTCAGCGCTCGATCTTCCTGACCCGGAGCGTCGGCGCGCCGGTCATGCCGATGCCGAGCGCCGCGTCATCGACGTCGCCCTCCACGGTCACGCTCTCGCCGTCGCGGAACGGCCCGCCGTCGAGCTGCAGCCGCTGGCCGTCGGGCGTCACGAGCTCCCACGTGCCGGGGCCGAGATCCCGGAAGACGACCTTGCCCTTGAGGCGGCTCACGGCGCGGACTCCTTGCGCAGCAGCGCGCGGCCGATCACGAAGCAGAGGAAGGCGTTGACGACGAGCCACGCGAGCTGGAGCGGACCCGGCAGCCAGGCGAGCTGCACATCGCCGGCGTACGCGGCGTAGCCGAGGAAGCCGCCGATACCGAGCGCGAGGCCGCCGGCGAAGTCCCGGCCGGTCCGCCACTGGAAGAGCAGGAAGGAGAGGCCGAAGGGCAGCAGCGCCGAGTACCAGAGGGGGCTCGCGGGGCCGCCGCCGGTGAGCGCGCCGAACATCATGGGGATCGGCTGCGCGAGCGCGGCGCCGAAGGGGAGCCGGCCGAGGAGCCACGGCAGGAAGAACAGGCCTGCGGCGCCGATGAAGAGGCCCGCGAAGGTCGCGAGCGTGAGGCGCGCGCCGCGCTTGGGCAGCAGGATGACGGCGAGCAGGAGCAGGAGCGCTGCGAGCACGAGGCGGCCGAAGTGGCGCTTGGTCGGTCCCTTGCCGGGCGTCGCGCCGAGCGCGGCGGCCGCGTCGACGAGGCCGTGCCCGTATTTCTGGTCCCAGCCCTTGTCGCCGAGGTCCTTCGCGGTCGAGAAGAGCGCGTGCTCCACCTCGTCGGGCGAGGTCAGCCCGGTCGAGAACAGCAGCGCCGCGACGCCCGCGACGTGCGGCGTCGCCATCGAGGTGCCCTGGTACCAGGCGTACTCGCTCTTCGTGGGATCGCCCCGGACGATCGTGTTCTGGAGCACGCCGTCGGGGAAGCCGTCGCCGTTCTGATCGACGGATTTGTCGCCGCCGGGCGCCGCGAGATCGAGCTCCGCGCCCCACGACGAGTAGGGCGCGAGGAGCGTGTCGTAGCGGACCGCGCTGACCGCGACCGCGCCGGGGTAGGCCGCCGGGTACTCGACCTGGCCGCGTCCGCCGTTGCCGGCGGCGCAGACCACCACCGCGCCCTTCGCGCGCGCGTAGACGACGGCCTTCGCCATCGCCTCCGAGTAGCCGCCGCCGCCGAGGCTCAGGTTGAGCACCTGTGCGCCGTGGTCGACCGCCCAGCGGATGCCGTCGGCGATGTCGGCGCTCGTGCCGCTGCCGGCGTCGGTGAGGACCTTCACCGGCATCAGCGCGGCGCGGAAGGCGACGCCGGAGACGCCGACGCCGTTGTTCGTGGACTGCGCGATCGTGCCCGCGACGTGGGTGCCGTGGCCGTTGCCATCGAGGGGCTCGGCGTTGCGGCCGGGAAAATTCCAGCCGGGGACGATCTTCGTCTCGCCGAGGTCAGGCACCTTTGCCACTCGGCCAGCGTCGGCGTAGGCGATCCCGGTGTCGAGCACGGCGACGATGACGTCGCGGCCGTCCGCGAGATCCCACGCCTTCGTCATTCCGATCTGATCGAGGTGCCACTGAAGCTTGCGATCGGGATCGTTCGGCGCGAAGGCGGCCTCGTAGAGATAGAGCGGCTCGACGCTCGTGACGCCCGGCAGCGCCCGCAGCGCGACGAGCTGCGCGGCGTCGTCCTCGGGCTCACCGAGCGAGCCGATCGTGACGCCGGAGTCGACGCCCTCGATGGTCGCGAAAGCGAGATCGACGCCGGTGCTCCGCTCGAGCTCGTCGATCCGAGCCGCCGCCGTACCGTCCTCGAAGTCGACGAGGACCATGCCGGGGAGCGCGGCCGCTGCGTCGGTCGAACGAGGCAGCGCGGCCGGCCTCGGGACCGGCCGACCCTCCTCGAAGCAGGCCTCGTGGACCCAGGACGAGACCAAGCCGATGAGGAACAGCGCGACGCCGCCGACGATCCGCTTGAGCACGTGCGACCTCCCGGCGGCCGTCCCGCCCCCCGCGCTTCAACGCGCGAGCGCGAGGAACGGTTCAACGCATCGTAGGTCGGGCCGGCCGCGCGTGGAATCTGCTGCGCGAGGCTCGGCCCGCCTGCGCGGCATCATCGGAGCACAGAGTCGGTTGACGAACGCCGGCGTGGTCACTACCCAAGCGCGTTCAACCTCACCCGGAGCTGCCCCATGCGTCGTTCGATCTTCGCTGCACTCGTCGTTGCGTCCTTCGGCCTCGCCGCGTGCGACGCCGAGAAGCCTGCCGCCCCTGCGAAGCCCGCTGCGCCCGCGAAGCCTGCCGCCCCGGCGAAGCCCGCCGAGCCCGCGAAGCCCGCCGAGCTTGCGAAGCCCGCCGAGCCTGCGAAGGCGCCGGACGCCGCGCCGGCCGCCGACGGGGGCGCGATGACGATCGACAAGGTCATGGCCGAGCAGGCCACGCTCGTCGGCAAGACCGTCACCGTCGACGGGTTCCTCCTCGGCGTCACCACGCAGGGCGACCAGGTCAACGTCTCGGTCTCGAAGACGCCGGAGATGGGCAGCAAGGAGGGCGTGCTCTGCATCGCCCCGGTCGCCTCGAAGGACTCGTTCATGAAGGTGACGCAGAATTCGG
Source organism: uncultured Myxococcales bacterium (assembly GCA_964354895.1). Classification (GTDB taxonomy): domain Bacteria; phylum Myxococcota; class Myxococcia; order Myxococcales; family Vulgatibacteraceae; genus CAYHCR01. The sequence goes on from CAYHCR010000138.1 coordinate 6,915, forward strand.
CGATCAAGGTGACGGGCAAGGTCGCGCCCGACATGTTCTTCAAGATGCCGAAGCTCACGGACTGCACGATCGCGAAGTAGCGCACGCGTCGCAGTCCTCACGAGGGCCGGCCCGGCAGCGATGCCCGGCCGGCCCTTCGTGCGTTCAGGCGAAGAGCGCGAGCAGCAGGAGGATCGCGAAGAGCTCCGCGCCGCCGAGCAGGAGACCGAGCAGCAGCGCGCCGCCCCAACGCCGGCCGCCGCCCGGCGCGGCGCCGAGCGCGAGCAGGCCCAGCAGCGAGGTCACGAACCCGGTCGCTCCCGCGCAGAGGGCGCCGACGAGGGCGAGGATCGGCAGCGCCTCGCGCTCCGAGAAGCCGTTGAGCGCGACGAGCGAGGAGAGGCCGGCGACGGACGAGAAGAGGCCGCCGAGCAGCGCGCCGCCTGCGAGCGCGAGCAGCGCCCGCCCAATCGGGAAGCCCTGCGGGTCATTCGGCATCGCGCGCCCACCGTTCGACCAGCCGCCGTGGCCTCACTGGAGCTGGAGCATGCAGGTACAGGGGACGCCGCCGGGGCAAGGCGCGGTCGCCTCGTCGAGGCAGAGGAGCCCCGCGCAGCAGGCGCCGGCCGAGCTGCATGACTGTCCATTCGACGCGCAACCTGCGCTCGCTCGGCAGCTGCCCCGCAAGGAG